>CAZYBL010000026.1:0-12403 GCA_964645805.1 uncultured Candidatus Peribacteria bacterium
AGTGGCTGATGATAGGAATTTCATCATCCAATTGCTCAAAATCCCAATAAGCACCTGTCCCTAATAGTTCATCCGGAGTTCTAACAGTAAGACCGCGTTTGATAGCAAACTCACCTGTGATTCTGCTGTCCCAATTAACATAATCACTCATATAAATCACTTTAACTCCAGATTGTTTGAATTCCTCTGCAGTTGGATGTTGGAAAGCTGTCAGATCTTTTTCTTCCACACCCTCACTTATCCAGTGAGTCGCATCCTGGCCTTCGAGTGCCGGGCAGTTCTTTTGTTCATCTGCCTCAATGTTCCCTTCATTACCATACTCACGCGCTGCGTTCTCGCCCCATATCGCGAGTGGTATGTTGAAGTTAATAGCCATCTGCATCGGAACGGAATAAAGCATGAACTCGAATGCTCTTACCGGTTGTCCGTCTTCTAAATAACTCCTCTTAAGAAGAGTTGGCATAATTTTCTGGTTTGGATTGAATCTGAATATATCGAATCCAAGCTTAGATAAATTCTTTGCATTCTTATCACCCCTCTCTGTGCAGTAACAAGGCTCCACAAATACACACAAAGGATTTAAGCCCAGCGTATCTCTTGCGGTTACAGAAAGGAATGTACTGTCCTTGCCTCCGCTAACCGGAATTAAGCAATTATATCCTTTAGGTTTCTTTAGCTTGGCATCCTCTGCCATGTTCCTAAGCAATTTCATCCTCTCATGCCAGTCAACCTGATCTTTATTAATTGCATTTTGGCAGGCATTGCAAACCCCTCTTTCATCAAAAGAGATTCCGGGCTTTGTCTCCGGCATTATGCATTTTGTACATCTGCGTAGATCCGGCATGCTTGTGTGGATTTTGTCACCGAATATACCAGTGGTGTATTTTTGGAATTCCATAGGAAAGGAATGGTACAAGCGCAAATGCGTGTATTGCAATAGATTATTGATGGTAATATAGAATTATCCATACTATGAAGCCTTTATTCCTCTGCGGCGCATTCAGGTCAGGAACTACTTTGCTCCTGTCACTTCTGGATTCGCATCCTTCCCTTTGTGCATTCCCAACAGAGACGTATTTTTCACATACAATTTCTGAATGTGATTCACTCGAGCAGAAAAAAGAGCGGCTACTCAGTCGTATTTTAGGGAGAGAGGAGATTAGAAAAAGAGGAGAGAGTTTTGAAGATCTACTTAAATCCGAAATTAGCAAGGCAACAAATGATCAGGAGCTTTTCTATTCTTGTTTTAGGGCGCTATGCAATTTATTAGATACAGAAATTGATCAGTATGAGTATCTTGTAGAAAAAACTCCGAAAAATAATCAACGCTTTGCCCCTCTTCTCATGGAGCTTTTCCCTGATGCAAAGTTTATACATATCTTTCGGGATCCAAGGGATATTTTTGCGAGTAGATTTAAAACACAAGTAAAAGAAAAGAGATTAAAAAGTGTGCTTGCTATGCATGAAAGGTGGAACAAGTGTGTTCGTAACTCACTCAGGTTCAAAGGAGATCAAAAGCACTTCTTTTTAAAGTACGAAGATCTTGTTAAAGATCCGAAGGAGGTAACTCGGTCGGTATGTGAGTTTTTGAATATTCCATGGGACGAAAAAATGCTTTCTTCGACTCTTGCAGGACAGACCTGGCAGGGGAATTCTTTTCAGGGAGAAAAGTCAGGAGGACAAATTCACAGCAGGTCCTTGGGCAAGTACAAAGAAATACTTTCTAAGAGTCAGCAGAAACGATTGGAAGAGTTATGTTTTACTTATCTAGATCAGTTGGGATATGAGGTTGAGTATGGGAAGAGGGAGAGAGGATTGCCGATGTGGTATAGGGTTTATAAGGTGTTTATTTTCTTGCTTTTTAAGCTTAGAGCACCTAAATTCTGAACCTATGAAAACAGGAGTCTTCGTCGGCCGCTTTCAGCCGTTTCATGATGGGCATAAGAAGTGTGTAGAAAAGATTCTTAAGGATTGTGACAAATGCATAGTCCTTGCACGTGATACAGATAAGAGCGATAAAAATCCTTATGACTTTGCGAAGTGCAAAGCAACGATAAGGGCTGCTTTTCCGGACGAAAATCAGGTCGAGATTCAAAGAATTTCCGATCCGGATTGTGAGCTTGCTGTTTATATAGGAAGGCATGTTGGGTATGAGCTAATTCAATTAGATGCAAGTACCGAAGAGATCTCTGCGACTGACATCAGAAAGAAACTTTATGAAGAAGCGGGGAAAGAATATGAAGATAATCCACATCCACTTGAAAAATGAGTAAACGATTTCCTATCATTTGGCTCACAGGCAACTCTGGTGCAGGCAAAACAACACTTGCATACTGTGCTCGTGATCATTTCAATGAAAATCCAAGTCTTAATTCTCCTCTTGCAAGAAGAATAGTTGTAATCGATGGGGATGAGATGAGAAGTACTATCTCAATTGATGAAGGTTTCTCTCCTGAAGACAGACGAAGACATAATCATCGTGTTGCAAGGCTTGCAAACTTGATGGCGGAGCATGGATTCATGGTTATTGTTGCTGTAATTGCACCATTTACAAAAGTCAGAGAAGAGATTGATTCAATATGCAGTCCAAAGTGGGTTTATGTAAAACATGAAGGACTTGAATCTGAAGATAAGCCGTATGAGTCTCCCGATAATCCAGATTTTATCGTTGATAACGATGAGCTTTCTGTTGAGGAAGCAAGCTTAGCATTCGTTTCATATCTTAAAGGACTGGAAATTACAGCGGCGAAACCGAAAGGAATGCCTATTAAGAAAGAGGGGCATATAATTAAGGTCTGATTTGCTATTATGTTCTTATGAAACTTCGCACACATATTGTGTTATTGGTCTTATTCTTGGTCTTGGTTGTGGGATTATGGACTCTCCCCATGCTCCTTGCAGGCTTCCCGCACATTTTGCCCGAGATTGAACCAACCAGACTATTTAAGGAAGAGGGAATATTTGATTTTGGCAGTAGACGCCTTGTACCAATTGTACTTTCCTTATTTAGTCCTTTGATCGGCTGGCAGGAATTAATGCCATGGATATATGTGAATGCGTCTTTCTTGAGTCTAGCGTTAATCGCATGGTGGGTATTGGTTTATAGAATGTTTAATACAAAAGTCGCATGGATTTCGACTGTAGTATTCGCACTTCTTCCTCTTTATTGGATCAAAGCTCTAACAATAGATGGATATTCTCTTGGGTTTTTATTTTTATTCTTAAGCTTCATATCATTCAGGGAGTTAATGGGAAGATCCAGGATGGGTGCAATTGTTTTGTCGGGAATCTTTTTCGGACTTGCACTTGCATCACGTGATGTGTTTATTCTCTTTCTCCCGTGGTTCGGTATTGCTTATTTGTGGATTGAACGAAATAGATGGAAGAAGGCAATTGTTGAGGGTGTAGTGTTTGCACTTCTATCAGCGGCAATCTTCTCATTCCCATATATTGCATCAGGCAATCTCATGGAAGCATTTAGTCCAAGGCAAGCCGGATGGGGACACTTTTATCCCGATCAATATACTTATGAATTTGAAAAAGAAGAGTATGAGGAGTTATCAACAAAAGAATTCAAATCAAGAACATGGCTTGAGCAAACTGAGCACAGGCATTACAGATTGATCTTTGGAGTGGATGAAAAAGGTCCTCTAATCATGCTTTGGGATGGATTATGGCTGTTTGTGAATCGAATTCCATCCTTCTTTATGATGGATACGGTTGGTGGATTATTCATCTGGCTGTTTATTATCCCGGGCGCAATTGTCCTCAGCCGCTCAAATAAGAGATTACTAATACTAATGATAGGACTGGGATTATCAGTTGAGTTAATAGTCAGGTTCTACTTCCACTTCCAGAGAATTCACTTAATGAATTATGGATGGATCTTGGCACTACTCTCCGGGTTTGGTGTTGTTTATATTTCTGAAAAGACAGTTCCCTCAAAAAAGAAAAAGGCGATTGCAATTGCATCAACATTTATCGTGATCTTGATAGCAGGGCAATTGGTGCAGGCGAATCGTAAACAGTTTGCGAGACTTTATGAGAGATCGAAAGTTCCACAAGCAATTGCGGCTGCAGAGCAATTAAAAAAATTCCCGGAAGACTCCCGCGTAGCTTATCCAATTGCGTACAGGAATTATCTCGCACTATCTGATGTTCAGGGACTATATTTTCATGAAGATACAGTTGCACGCCTGGTTGAGAATAGGAAATTACGTGAAGCCTTCAATCACTATGGCATTACTCATGTCATTGGGTATCCAAAAGAATCAATTGATGGGATTAAAAGGCTTATGCCGGGAATAAAAGTTGTAGAGCCGGTGGAGGGGGGAGGGGTTGAGGTGACGCCAGTCGTTAGATACTTGTTACATCTTGTGCGCTGATGAAGATGTCACAAAAAATCCCAAATCACAAGAAGACAAATTCTCAAACAAAATTCAAACTTTAAAATCTTCAAATTACAAAAATCTTGTAATTTGATAACGTTGTTTTTTGTGATTTGTTTGAATTCTTGGGGCCTTGGGTTTTGGGATTTTTACCCATTATTCTTGTTAAACAAGCCAATATAAGCTAACTTTTGCTCACATATGGCCAAAACAAGAGAAGTAAAAACACTCGGGGATCTGATGCGGCTTCTTAAGTGGATTAACATTCATCCTGCTTGGCTAATTGTTCCAATAGTTCTTTCTTTAGCAGCTGCCACTTTCGAAGGTGCGAGTGTTGCACTTCTGATTCCTCTTCTAAATGGATTTCTGCAGAAAGACTTTAGCTTTATAAAAGAAGCTCCAATTCTTGGAGATGTTACGGTGTATCTTCCGGAGTCAGTGACGGGAAGTGATCAAATGCTCTTTGTTTTCCTGATATCAATTTTTGTTTTAGCTGTAATTTTAAAAAACGTTCTTAAGTATTTATCTATAGTCAGCTTAAGTTTCATCACATGCCGTGCGGTTCATCACCTGAGGAAAGTAATGTTTGGAAGGTACATGAGTTTTGGAAAATTGTTTTTTGATCGTTCGAACTTAGGACAACACCAAACAGCCCTCACAGAGTTTGTTGGTGCTGCACTTATGCCGGTTAACACAATCGACAAACAGATAAATGCATTCTTCTCTATCATCGCTTACTTGGTTGTGATGTCTATGATTTCGTGGCAGATATCATTCTTTGCTTTGCCGCTTTTTGTTCTTCTTTACTTTTCTATTCATACTTTAGTTACCCGTTTGCAACGCATCTCGCGAGCAACTGCGCTTAGAGGAATGGAACTTGGGCAAAAATCTGTTGAGATACTCGGAAGTATCCCGCTCGTGAAGGCGTATAGGATGGAAAAGAAAGAGCGTAAGAAATATTCATGTATTAGTGACAGGAAAGCAAGACTTGAATTTAAATCAGCCTGCCTAAGGCATACTATTTCTCCACTTCATGAGCTAATAACTCTATTTGTGGGACTTGGAATACTTGGAGTAATGCTGTTTTTGCTTGTAAGAGGCGAAGCGCAGGCTGCTCCACCTTTGATCGTTTACTTTTATCTGATACTTAATTCCGCAAACAAATTCGGAATACTTACACAATTCCGTGCAACTATTGCAAAGGCCTTGGGTCCTTTGGAGGAGATCAAAAAAGTATTTGATGATGCTGATAAGCACTTTGTAAAAGGAGGTAAGAAAGAATTCAAAGTACTTGAGGATAAAATTGAACTTAAAAGCCTTTCTTTCACTTACCCCGGCAAAATCCAGGCACTTAAAAATGTTTCAGCTTCATTCAAGTACGGAAAAGCAACTGCAGTTGTTGGGCACACGGGCTCAGGAAAGACAACGCTTATTAATCTTTTGATGAGATATTACTCTGCTCCGGAAGAATCAATCTTTATCGATGGCACAGATATTCGTGAGTTTTCACTCGACTCACTTCTAGGTCATATAGCAGTCGTAAGCCAGGAAACGTTCTTGTTGAATGATACTCTTGGGAACAATATTGCTTACGGACTTGAAGATATTACAGATAATCAGCTCGGTGAAGTTGTATCACGTGCACGTTTATCTGAACTCGTCGATCAGTACCCTGAAGGTTTAAATACGCTGATCGGTGATCGTGGTGTAATGCTTTCCGGCGGAGAAAAACAGCGTGTTGCAATTGCACGTGCTCTTCTTAAAGGTGCAGATATCCTGATTCTGGATGAAGCAACAAGTTCGCTGGATAGTCGCACTGAGAGATTGGTTCAAGAAGCAATTGATGAGGTGATCGAGGGGAGAACAGCAATCGTGATTGCACACCGACTTTCCACAATTCAGCACTCAGACAAGATTTTAGTTCTTAAGAATGGGGAACTGGTTGAAGAGGGATCACTTGATTCACTTCTTACAAAGAAAGGGGAGTTCTATGAAATGTGGGAGGAGCAGAAATTTGATTAGAATTATTGACATTCCAGCCCAAATAGCGATAATTGCTGCCTTTTTCCAATATTAATTATGACTGAAATACATCAGGGTCAAGAGTCTGCAGAAGTGCCTCCACATGTTTTGAGAGAGGCAGGACCTGTGTTGAATCTGAGAATGCTTAGATCTTGGACGGCGAATTCGTTGTTTCAATCTGAGCTATTGCCGGCTGATATTGATAACTTGAATGCAAACCTGTTGAAGAGAGTTGAAGAATTAGTTGAAGAGTATCCGGAGATGCTTGAGAGCCGAGATGGAAGCGCGGCAGAAGCGGTAGATTTACTCTATAGATTGCTTACCGGGGAGAATACACCTTGCAGATTGGAAGCATTGCACAAGCTTTGTTATGAGCCTGACGACAAAGTTGGATTCTTTAATACGCTTCTTGCCATGTTAGAAAAGCAAACTGAAAACGAGGAACTTTCTACACGAGCTTCTATTTATATTGGTGAGAGGCAGAGGAGACATAGAGGAGAATCAGGAAATTGGACTTGTATAAGTAAGATGAGCGTACTTGTAAGCCAACTGGAGGAACAGCACGGGCTTCGATCTTCTGCTGAGTACGAAGGCGCCATGGCTTATGGCAATTTGGGTGATATTGAAGCAAAACTTCAATGGTTGGAAGTAAGTGGATGGTCTTCTATAAAGGCAGGTGATGAAGTGAATGGTAACGCTACAGTTTCTGAAGTGCTAAAAGCAAAACTGGATAGAGGGGACGATGCTGCGGAACTTGCAGAAAGAATTGCTCAGCAACGTACTAAACATGCAGAACTTGAGGCAAATGCAACTAATGATAATGATCGTCAGACTTCTGGCCGCTGGGTGATGAATTCGGATTATCATCTGGCTTTGATTGCGGAGAAGAATCGCGATGCAGATGAATTATGTCGTTTGATTGGATTGTTAGATGAATCTGATTATGTAGATTTAATGGTTGAGGGGGAACTTGATAGATTAAAAGAAGTGCTTAGGGAGTTGATGAGAAGTGATGTGATATAACGGGTGGAAACGTAATCGTAACGAATTATTTGTATTAATCCAGAAACTAGTTGCGCAACTAGTTTACTAATAAAAAAATTTTTCAGGTAATATGATAGTCAACTATTCAATTGAATAGTTGATTATTAAATTCCTAGTCTGAAAAGTGAAACATATAAAAGGTATGGCGATTAATATGAGAAGTAATTGCGCACATACTTCCTACTTCCTATAATTTCCCAAAAATTAGATGGAGCATAAAGAACCATTCGCGCGAATGGTGGAATAAGGTTGGGTTCGAAATAAGCGGAGTATATTGAGATTTTTAAAATAAACTGCGCTATCCTAATGATCAATGCAAAGCAGTCATTTAGAAGGCTCCAAGCAGGTGCCACCTATGCGCAAAAGGATGGCGGATCGTGCAAGGAAATTAGAATCATGGATGAAGCCTAAGTTGCCGTTTATCTTTTATCCGCTAAGAGCGGTTTACAGACTCGTCTATCCAATTTTTACCAGGTTAATATTTTTTGCGGCGCTTTCTTATTTTTATATTGAGTATTTCTTCTTACTTCTATTTCATTGCTTTCGACTTCGCAAAGCTACGCATGTTTGCCCACGCTGGTACTGGACTTTCGGACATCAGGCGTTGGAAACGCACATGCTTGCGCTTAGATTCAGGGAACAAAAATTGCTAATTCTTCTAAGTGATTTTGGTGGATACAACAATTACCTGATAGATTCTTTCAAAGACATTGTAGATATTTGTAAGCTCAGACATTCGCCAATTGCAGCTTATATAAGACGTAGTTTTTTTGACGATAGAGATCGCAAAAAGCTATATAAACTCACTTGGAGGATTACAAGACTGTTTTTAATAATCGTTGGGAATAGGAAAGCAGAAGTTGTCGAGACATTTAATAAGCCCGGTACTACTCCTCTTAGTTATGCAACAGAGTATCTTGGACTTCTTAATAAGTATGATGATTTGCAAGTGAAACCGCCTGAGTGTCCAATAATCAAGTTCAAAGGAGAATTCAAAGACGCGGATAAGTGGTTTGTTTCAATTTATTTAAGAAATAAAGGGGATGTAAGGGATACAGAGCCAACTGCCTACCGCGCTTGTATTGAAAGAATTACTGAACTTGGAGGAGTTGTTTTTATAGGAGGAGATTACGATCCGCATGAGTTATTCCCTGATGTTAAACATTTATATGGTTACAAAGATTTTGATTGTGATAGATCAGTCTCTGATATTTTCTTCTTAACTCAATCTACATTTGTAATCTGTGGCCACAGCGCACCAGTTGCAATTGCTTCGACATTCAGAACACCAACTCTTATTAGCAATTGTTCTTTTTATGATCACTCGGGTTTTAGAAAAGAACAACATGTTCTATATAAGAGCGTTAAAAATACTGCGACAGGCAAAAATCTTTCAGCACGTGAGCTATTCAATCCTCCAGTGATTAATTTTCAGGGTAAACAGATTAGATCAGATATTGAAGTCAGAGATAATAATTCAGAGGAGTTACTAAAAGCAGTTAATGAGATGATAGAGAGGTATCATCTGAGCAATTACGAAGAAAGAGCAGATGAGTCTGGGTTAATTGAACGCTTTAGATCAATTGTTCCACAAAATTCATGGGTATCAGAAACACCAAGTGTACCGATGATAGATTATTTACGTTCTCTTGATTGGTAGATCTATGTCTAAACCACGAACAGTCATTCTCGGCGAAAAACCTCAGGGGTCAAAGTGGCTTAGGATGGTCTTAGAGTCAGATTTATTTGATGTTATTGCCGGTATTCCATGTTTTGAGCGCAAGCGCTGGTGGGGTGAAGATAATTTTGAGGAGATGCTCAGGGCGAATTCAGTTGATGTTGTTAAGCGTAAAGAGCTTGAAAGTCTTGATTACGACATACTTTTCTCTTTCACTTATCCATTCATAATCGAAGGAGAATTATTAGATAAAGCTTCTGTGTATTCAGTTAATCTTCACGAATCTCCTCTTCCAAAATACAGGGGATGCAATGGTTATTCACATGCGATTCTGGAAGACGATTCAACTTATGGTACAAGTTTGCATACAATGGTTGGTGAGTTGGATGCAGGAGAACTCATTGATCAGGAAATTTTTGATATCGATCCGGATGAAACTTCAAAAGAGCTTTACAGGCGGACTATTGATTTTTCTTCGAGGCTTCTTGAGAGAAATTTGGAAACACTTGCATCAGGCTCGGTTCAAACTAAGCCGCTTGATGTTTCGGAAGATGAAATAAATCCAAGATCATCATTGGAGGAAGTTAAAAAAATATCCCAGGAGCAGTCACGAGACAATCAAGTTTTGTATAGGTATGCAAGGGCTTTGGACTTTGTTCCATTTGAACCTGCGTGCTTTGTCCGCGATGGGAAAAAGTTTTATGTGTTTATTGATGGGAGTGAGGGGAGAGAGGTTATTGGTGAGCCGGAGTCAGACGATTTGTGGTTTATTGATGACTTTAAGAGGAGGGTTGTGGTGATGGGGGAGGGGATGTATGGGGAGAGGTATGAGATTTTTGGGTAAATATACCCTCCCCCCTGGGGTGGGTTAATGTAACGGGTGGGTGGGCTGTCAGTTCTTATGTGTGATCGTAATTTGCATGTCAAGCCCTATCAACCCATTCTCAAAAAAAACTTTAGCCTACTCCTACTTTTTGGCTAACTCTAGGGTTAAAAGACGTTCCCCCTGGGGGAGGAACAGAAGATAAATACTCACAAAAAAGCTAGAAAGCTAATTGCCATTTTTTGGCTTCTGCTTGAGAATACTTTTGAATATACTCGAATTTGCTTATGAAAGTCTTGATTACCGGCGGTGCCGGATACGTCGGCAGCGTTCTTGTCCCCGAGCTTCTAAATAAAGGATATGAAGTCAAAGTCATCGATCTGTTCATCTATGGTGACACGCTCGAGGATCATCCTAATCTAGAACTTGTTAAAGGAGATATCCGGGATCAGGAGATTCTGAAAAAAATCATTCCTGGATGTGATGCAGTGATCCATCTTGCATGTATTTCGAATGATCCAAGTTTCGAGATGGATCCTGAGCTTGGAAAAAGTATCAATCTGGATGCGTTTGAGCCTTTGGTTCAGATTGCAAAGGAGAATGGAGTAAAAAGATTTATTTATGCTTCATCTTCAAGCGTTTATGGAATCAAAGAAGTTGAAAATGTTACAGAAGATATGGAGCTTGAGCCTTTAACTGATTACTCAAAGTTCAAGGCAGATTGCGAAAAGATTCTTTCTAAATACCAATCAGAAGATTTCACGACAGCAACAATTCGTCCTGCAACAGTTTGCGGCTACTCACCGCGTCAGAGATTAGATGTGATTGTTAACATTCTTACAAATCACGCTTTGACAAATAAAAAGATAAAAGTTTTTGGTGGGAGCCAAAAAAGACCGAACATACACATCAAAGATATGGTGGATGCATATTTACTTTTGCTCGAAGCTCCCAAAGAAAAAGTGGCAGGCAAAATATTCAATGCCGGATACCAAAATCATCCTGTTATGGAGATTGCAGAGTCTGTAAAGAACGTTGTTGGATCGGATATTGAGCTTGAAGTAGTCGAAACTGATGATAATCGTTCATATCACATTTCTTCACAGAAAATTGCTGACGAATTAGGATTTAAAGCCGAGCATACGATAGAAGAAGCGGTCAGAGATCTTCAGGAGGCGTTTACTTCTGGTTTAATAAAAGATTCGATGAGAAATCCAATGTACTACAATATTAAGAGAATGGGGGAGATTAACATGAGTTGATTATGAAAGTTCCTTATATCGATCTTGCGGCCCAAAGCCAGTCAATTAAACCTGAACTTATGTCAGCGGTTGATCGAATTTTGTCACATGGTCAATTTATACTGGGTTCTGAGGTAGAAGAATTTGAAAAAAGTTTTGCTGAACTTCATGGAGTTAAACATGCGATCGGAGTTGGGTCGGGAACGGCTGCTTTGGTTATGGCAATGAAAGCACTTGGGATAGGAGAGGGAGATGAAGTGATCACTGCTTCGAATCCTTTTCTTGCAACAGCATCATCAATAGTTCTTGCAGGAGCCGTCCCAAAGTTTTGCGATGTAAAAGATGATATGAATATAGATCCGGAAAAATTAGAATCAGTTATCACTCCAAGAACAAAAGCAATAATTCCTATTCATCTTACAGGCAGACCTGCGGATATGGATTCTATTTTAGAGATAGCCTCTAAGCATAATCTTCACGTTATAGAAGATGCAGCACAGGCTGTTAGCGCTAAATATAATAATCAGTCGGTTGGATCTTTTGGAATTGTGGGCTGCTTTAGTTTGCATCCTCTAAAAAACTTAAATGTTTGCGGAGATGGTGGTGTAATTACTACGAATGATTCGAATCTTGCTGAACATTTTAAAAAGGCTAGAAACCATGGACTTAAAAATAGAGATGAGTGTGACTTTTGGAGTTTTAATAGCAGACTGGATGCTTTGCAAGCCGCTTTAGCTCAAGTCAAATTGAAGTACTTAAGTGAATGGGTAGAAAAGAGGAGAGAGATGGCGAGTTTCTATCAGGACATGCTGGAGGGAATAGTGGAGGTTCCCAAGGATAAACCGGAAGAATACGCTGTTTATCACACGTTTGTGATCCAGTGCGATAGGAGGAATGAGCTTAAGAATTATCTAATGAATCAGGGTATAGAGACAGCAATTCACTACCCAATCCCGATTCATCTCCAGAAGGCCGCAAAGGGTCTTGGCTACAAAAAGGGTGATTTTCCGGTGACTGAAGGCCAGGCGGATAGAATGCTCAGCCTACCAATTTATCCGGAACTTTCTGGCGAAGGGAGAGATTTAGTTGCTAGAATCATTAGCGAATTCTATTCATGATGGCTTCGCTTACATTTACACACGATTGGTTTACAGTTTCTTCAACTCTGAAATGCATAATCCTTGATTTTCCAGCGAAATACCTCTTT
>CAZYBL010000027.1:0-12148 GCA_964645805.1 uncultured Candidatus Peribacteria bacterium
GCGAATGACGTGCCACGAAAGGTATAAAGGTGTAATAGCCGATTATTCATCAATAACTCCAGTCTCCTTAACGCACTTAATACATTCGGATAATCTTCCGGATCTCTTTCACCCAGATATAATAACATCTCCACAATTGAACCTCCTGAGGCCACTTTAATAAGGCTTACAATATCGAGCAGTTTGCGATAAGTTGGAATGTCATCCATGTTCTCGAGCTTTTGCACTACTTCTTCCGCATTGAGCGCTATTAACTTCTCTAAAATGTCTGATGCTCTGTGTGAATCGGATGCTTCTTCCTCTGTCAAATCCAACTCCACAAGCGCCTTATGAATATTCGGAAAATCATCCCAGTTTTGGCCGGCCAAATATTGCATAAGCTCTTCATAAAAATCTCCTAGATCTTCGTGTATTACATCCAAGATAGCTTGCAATTCCTTTGGCCCACTTAATCCTTCCATTGATTCTAGTTTAGCTACTGCGTCTGAAGGTCTCATTGTGACAAGTTCAATAGCTTCACCGTATACATTGTCAAAATATGCTGGCACTGATGGTTCACCGTGGTGTATAGATAACTGAGGTTGTGAGGGTTGTTTTGAGTGATCAATAAGCACCCTGCTAATACGTTCTGCATTAGACGAAGGTTTAAAGGGTCTTTCCTCATCCCCAACTACTTTATCATCCTCATCCTCCGGCGGTCTGTAAATCTTTAAATTCATACAAATATCTTAAAATCCTGACACTTGACAGTCAATAAAAATTACTGCTTTATACCTTCAAATTATGGGCTAATAACCCTATACTTGCCTCTCAATGTCCCCACTGGATACCAATGAAAAGGCGATTCTGGAGCTCGTGAGTAAAGCACGGGAGGGATGCACGGAATCGTATTCAAAAGTCTATGATCACTATTTCGATCAGGTTTACAGGTATGCGGCTCTTAGAGTGCCTGCTGAGGTCGCTGAGGATTTAGTGGCGGAGATATTCGTAAAAGTCTGGGAAAAGCTCCATACGTTCAAAGAACGCAAGAATATACCATTTGGGGCGTGGCTATTTAGAATCGCCAGAAATGAGATTATAGATACGTACAGAACCTCCAAAACCTGGGAAGAAGTGGATGAAGCTTTGGTTGATCAGGATCCGGAAAACAGGGCTGATCAGGAGACTAAGAGGTTATATCTGGTCAAAACTGTCAGAGATGCTATGGATAAGCTCCCTAAGCGATATCGGGAGGTATTGTCACTATGCTTTATTGCCGAACTTTCGCATAAAGAAGCCGCAAAAGTGCTTAGATGCACCGAGGGAGCGGTCAGAGTAATGAAATTCCGAGCCCTTGAAAAGCTCAAGGAAGCTCTTCCTTCCGAAATGGGAGAAAACCTGTAACAAAAGCCTAATTCCCACGTTACATATGCCGGAGATGCTCACCGAATCCTATCTAAAAAGGCTCGAAAGAGACCTTGCTCCATCTGGTGGGGTGAAGGAGCGTGTTTGGAATAGAGTCCAGAAGAGGATCAAAGTGGCAGATTCTGTCACAAATGTAGCCCAAGCGATGTCTCCATCAGCATCAACGAGGCAAAGAGTTTGGAAGAGGGTTTTAAATAAGATCGAGAACCAAGAGAGTTTGGCACTTTTGGATAAGCTAAGAGAACTATTAGCACCTCCTCCGGGATTGGGGCTTCATCTCAAGAGGAGATTCGCTCAGCGTGAGGTTGCTCATGTTCCCGTAAGACACGTTGCCTACAAATGGGTAGCGGCGTTTGTTGTTATTGCGTTATTCATGAAAATTGGACCAGCGTTCTTTGTGGCGCCGACTACAGAAGCTTTGGGTTCAGTCATGCTCATGCCAACACGAGGTGAGGTCGCAGTTTCTATTGGGAATCTATGGCAACCGGTTGGAGAAGAAATTGAATTGGAAGCAGGGACTCTGCTTCGAACTCACGATGGTGAAGCAAGTATCATATTTAGGGATGATGCAGTTGTCAGATTGGGTCCTTGGACCACAATTCAAGTTCACGATACTCAGGATCCAGTGCAGGACGGGGATAGCGCAGCAACACTTACATTGATTACAGGAAACATCTGGATGCAAGGATTAGTTCCTGTTCCGCTTAACGGAATCCGAGTTAGGACTGACTATGGACTTGTTACAGTTAACGAGGGAAGTGTGTCTATAGTCGAAGGCGATGCAATAAGTGTGAAGGTTTGGGACAGACGTGCGCGTGTTGGACAAGGTGATCAGGATTTGTATCTGGTAGCAGGCGAGCGTACGGAGCTTAGCGAGAACGGCAAGATCATTGTTAAAAAGATTTCGAATGAAATATATTCAGACGACTGGGTTGAGCAGAATTTGGAGCGAGATGCTGTGCATAGAAAATCAATAGCTCAATTGCAGCAAGAGCGTCGAAGTGCTCAGGCAGGAATTCTACCGACATCAATACTTTATCCTGCCAAGAGAATTGTAGAGAAAGTAGATGTTCTTCTTACATTTGGGGAGGAGGCAAAGACCCAAAAGAAACTGGAGCATGCAGCGTCCAGGTTAGATGAGGCAGTTAAGTTGCTCGAGAAAGGAGAAGTAGAAGCTTTTCAGATATCACTCGAAGCTTATCGTGATTCACTTTTTGCGGTTGCTACAGGATCAGGTGATGCATTAGTCCGTTCACTTATAGATCAGTCACTTGCATCCGAGGCCAGCGAGATTGCTGCAGTTCTCCCCGATGATGATGCGTACCTAATCAAACAAGCAATTTTGGAAGTGGGGGCTGAGCTTCCGGAAGGTTCGGTAAGTGCAATAGATGTGGAGGGGGTTTTGTTGGTGGATACGATTACTGCATTGATTAGTAAGTTAGATGAAGAAGGAGTATCGGGACTAAGAACAGTTTGGATTGATCTTTCTGACCATCTTTCGGTCTTAAGTTCGGATGATTCTGACTTGCGTCCGGAAGTTCGCAAAGAAGCACAGGTTTTGCTTTCCGAATTTGCATTTGCTTTGGAAGAAATTGATCATAAGGGCGGAGTGGTGGACAGTGAAATTCTGGAAGGAGTCAGGGTATATTTGCCGCCATCATCAGAAACTACCCCAGTTCTTACCGAAGAAGAGATTCTAAGAATTGTTCAGGGAATAAGAGACAGAATATTCGTATTCCACATGGCAAAGTCGCGAATCAATCAGCTTAATGCAGAGTTCAAAGCACTCGAAGGACATCCGGATCAGGGTCGAATCTTAAGGAAGCTCAAATTCGCACTTCCCGATGGACCGGAAGAGTTTCCGCTTAGGGTTAGGAAGGAGATTATTAGGTTGCAGTGGGAGAGAGCCGCTTGATGATTTTTGTTGGATGTCCTCGCAGGTCGAAGACCTGCTCTGGTTTTTTATACAGATATTAGACCAGAGCGCGTCTTCGACGCGCGAGGGGAATAAAAACCGAGTTGCTTTTCTTGACCTTGGCAATAAAATTCCACAAACTCATTACGATGTATGTTATCGCCGAACTAAAAGCTGGCCGTGCTGTTGTCGTCGATGGAGAACCGTATCTGATCACTTGGAATCAGTTCAGCAAGCAGGGGAGGCAGGGTGGTGTGATGGCGACGAAGCTTAAGAATCTAAAGACCGGCAATGTCATACAAAAAACATTTCAGGGAAACGATAAACTGGAGCCTGCGGATGTTGGATACAGGAAATGTCAGTATCTATACTCATCAGGCGATACATATACTTTCATGGACTTAAATTCCTACGATCAATTTGAATTAGGATCTGATGTAATTGGTGAGGGTGCGAAGTTCTTAGTCGACGGACAAGAGGTGGATGCTTTAGTTTTCGCCGAAAATCCAATCGGAATCCAATTGCCTCCAACGGTTAACCTTAAAGTAATCGAAACTCCTCCTGGAGTAAAAGGCGATACCGCGACCGGTGGAACCAAGTTTGCAGAGCTTGAGAATGGGACGAAGGTTTCGGTTCCACTTTTTATTAATGAAGGGGATATGGTTAAGGTTAATACTGAAACTGGTGTGTATATGGAAAGAGTGTGATTAATTGAGAATTGATAATTGATAATTATTATTTCAATTCTTTCCTAATTGCTTCATCCAATTTCTTTGGATCAGCTTGTCCTTTTGATTCCTTCATTGCCCAGCCTATAATTGCTCCAATAGCCTGCTCTTTGCCCTCAAGGAATGATTCTTTTGCCTTTTCATTGGCATCAATGGCAAGTCCAACGAGATTTGTAAGCTCTTCGTCGCCTACTTCTCTAACGCCACCTCGAGCTTCGATAATCTGTTCGACTTTATGTCCCATATCAACAATATCTTTTAAAAATTCTTTTTCTTGGTTTTTTGTGATTCTTTTGTCTTTTATCAGATTAATTATTTGCTCTGTAATAAAATCTGCATCTGGACGATTGCATTCCTCCTCCTCGATTTTTATAAATCCTGCAAGCTGCGTCAGCACAATACTCCGCGATCTCTTAATATCATTAGTCTTCGCATAAACCTCATCAAAGATTTGACGGTAATAAGGCTGGTCAATAAGCATTCTGACTTCAAAGTCCTCAAGTCCCATCTCCTCATACTTAAGCTTAAGCTCACTCGGAAGTGCGGGCATCTCGGATTTCAACTTCTCAATATCTTTCTTCGTAAACTTAAGAGGAGGAATATCAGGCTCAGGAAAGTAACGGTAGTCCATTGCCGTCTCTTTATCCCTGAGCATCTTTGTCTTCTCATCATCATCCAACCAGCCGACAGTTATATCATTCTTTAGCGGTCCTCCGTCATCTTCCCATTTTTTATTGAGCCTATTCATCTCAAAGTTAAGCGCTTTCTCGAGTGACTTGAATGAATTTAGGTTTTTAATCTCGGATCTGGGATTAAGTTTCTTGGATCCCTTTTCTCTGAGTGAGATTGACGCATCAAATCTCATCATGCCTTTGAACATATCAGCTTCAGATGAATCTACTGCGATCAAAATCCGTCTGAGTTCTTGCGCAAATGCAACTGCTTCTTCAGGAGAACTTAAATCAGGCTCAGTAACAATTTCCATAAGTGGAGTTCCTGCTCGGTTGTAATCACATAAGGTTTTGGATCCTCTATGAGTCAGTTTCCCTGCATCATTTTCCATGTGGAGCCGCGTGATTCCACACTTGCGGCCTTCTCCAACTACTTTGCCGCTATCATCAATCACATTAAATCTAACTTCACCGCCTTTGGAGAGAGGGAAGTCGTATTGGCTTATCTGAAATCCCGGAGGTAAGTCCGGATAAAAGTAATGCTTACGATCAAAGTGGTTATCCTCCTGAATCTTACATCCAATCGCAAGCGATGCCTTCATTGCTTTGTTTATTGCTTCTTCATTAGGAGCAGGAAGAGTGCCGGGATGCCCCATGCAAATAGGACAAACAGTTGTATTAGGCGGCTTCCCAAATGCATCATTATCACAACCGCAGAACATCTTGGATTTTGTGTTCATTTGGGCGTGGACTTCGAGTCCTATGACGGCTTCTAGGTCTGGCATTGGTAGAAGATTAACTCATAAGAAGAAGCAGAGGAAGCAGAAGAAGCAGAAGAATCAGAAGATTATTTTAATTTTATTATTGCGCAGCTATTGCATTTGGGTGCAATATTCATGCATGGAGACTACATGTGATATTGAAGACGAGGTTATAGAGCCTGCTGACGGGGAGCTTTTGAAGGCTTATATGGAGACTGGAGACAGGCGATTATTCGATAAATATAATGGTCGTCTTATTGCTTATATGTTGAGCAGGGGAATTCAGCATCAAGATGCACAGGATCGCGCTCAGGACGTGTGGATACAGGTTTTTCATAAAGGGCATACAGCTAAAAACAAAAAGAATCTTTTTCCATGGCTAAAGAAAATTGCTATAAATATTTTTATTGATGGTGTACGCAGAAAAAGACCCTTTAATTTTTCCGAAAATACGCTTGATGGTGATGGTAGAACTAATATCGAAGTAATAACACTTTTTGATAGTGGAGAAGAAAAGCCTTGTGATGCTGCTATGCAATCTGAGAATGGTGAATTGGTTACAGAGGCTGTGAATGCGTTAAAGGAAGATTGGCGAGCCATTATTAGTTTGTGTTGCATTCAAGGTATTAGTAATTCTGAAGCGGCTAAAATGCTGGATAAGCCAGTTAATACCGTCAAAAGTGGCCAGCACAGGTCAATACAAAGAATGCGGTGGTACATAAGCAGAGTTTATCCACAGTTTTTTGATGCCAGCCGGGCTGCTTAAATAGTAAGTATTGTCTAGCTTCAGTTAGGTCCTAAAGATCAATAACTGCTTTATTAGATCTATTTTTATAATCCGTTATCAAAACATTATCCAAATGATCCACTTCGTGCTGCACGATGCGGGCGTCCATATCTTTTAATTTAATTTCTTTTTCTTTACCTTTTTCATTTAAATATTTAATTGTGATTGCAATCGGTCTTTCTATTTTTACATTCACGTCAGGAAGGCTGAGGCACCCTTCTTCCATCACATCGGTCTCTTCGCTTTTCCAAGTGATCTCCACATTGATCAGAGTATTGGTCTTCCCGTTAAACTTAGCCAAACACATTCTTAACGATGAGCCGATCTGAGGCGCAGCGATTCCCAAACCTCCTTCATCTTCGAGAGTTTCGTTCATGTCTTTTAAGATTTTGAGAATGTCTTTAGTTACCTTCGGAACTATCTCCGTTTTTTTGCGGAGGATAGGATTACGGGAGCCGGTTTGGATGGGGAGGATAGCTATATTTATATTTTAGCGCAGTAGCGCAGTAGCGCAGTAGCATTCTTTTGAATTTTATGCCGCTAATTGCCTTGTCCCAGCCTTAACCCTCAGATCCTCAACCGAACTAATCTCCCCAATTTCTATCATTTTAAGCAGCGCCTCTGCAGTCAGAACCACATCCGGCAATGCCCTGTGGAGTGTTTTGGGAACTTCCAGACCAAGTCTTAGACCGACCACATCTAAACTGTGTCTGAATTCAGTCGGGAATATGCTCTGGCTCATTTTCATGGTGCAAAAGTATTCAGGTAGTTCAATAAACCCCCAACAGAGCTCCTTCTCTCTATTTAGAAAGCCCATATCAAATTGTGCATTGTGCGCGACGAGCATAGAGCCGGTTGTGAAGTCCAAAAACTTGGGGAGAACCTGATCAATCGTTGGAGCATTCGCCACATCTTCATTGCTAATTTTATTTACTTGCGCTGCTTCCAGCGGAATAGTGCGCTCCGGATTTACAAACTCATGAAAAGGATCATCCTTTTTAATAGCTCCATCCTCAATCTTAAGTGCTGCAATTTCGATTATTCTATGTCCTCTATTAGGGTCCAGGCCTGTGGTTTCCACGTCGAATACGGTTAGCGGAGGAAGCATAGGACGCGAATATACATTATTGGAGTATTGAAGCGAGTTAGTCAGGTTGACCTAGCACGTTAATTCGTTATTTCGTTAATTCGTTAACTGGTTTTAACCGTGTATGCGGTTAGAAAAATGAAACTGTCATTAAGGCTGCTGTGATATAAGAGTAAATTCGTATCCCCAACGTACATTATTTTTAAGATTAAGGATTACAGAAATCGGTTCTCCTTCCACTGTATGTTCGATTGGTACATTTTCTAATAGCTGTTTTCCACCTCTATTGGCTAACACAGCAAGTCTATCTCCCATCATGCGGAACTTGGCAATAAAACAATCTACAGGCACTTCAATCTTGTTGCCCGACGCATCGAAGCTTAGCTTTTCATCAATAGGTTCGCATCTGAGGTTTTGTAATTTAGATGCAATCTTAAGAATCCTATCTACAGCTTGTACAATAGCTACTCGATTGCCTGCAAGGTTGTCATCGACAATTCTTTGTAGTTGAATTTCAATTTCATCTATATCTGGTTCAGCAACGTTGGCCTGAGTTTCTTTGCCCTCAGAGTCTTGCATGGCGTAATACTATGCCGCTTGATTGTGGTATGGTAGGGGATTATTGTTGACGTTGTTAAGAGACTAACAACTGACAACAAGCAACTAATGCCTGACTCATTTAAAAAATGTTGTAAGTTGTTAGTTGTAGGTTGTCTGTTCCCCCCTAGGGGGGAACGTCTTTCATCCCTAGTTGATGGGAAAAAGTCACTGACCCTTAAAGTTTTTTTTGAGAAGGTATTGACTGAGGTTTTTTGGGTGCCACCATATAGAACTGCTGCCCACCCACCCTCGCCATAACCCTCCCCAGGGGGGAGGGTGTATCTACATGAGTTGATGATAGAATGCATATATGAAGATCGAGAGAATCATCAAAGACCTAGAAAAACTCTACAACCCACCAAAATCCTTTTTAAACTGGAAAACCCCGCTCGACCTCACCGTCGCAACTGTCCTTAGTGCACAATGCATGGATGAAAGAGTGAATATGGTCACAAAGGAATTATTCAAAAAGTGTAGGTCAGCTCAAGACTATGTTGATATTCCAAAGAGAGAGCTTGAAAAAATAATTCGTCCATGTGGAACGTTTAGAGTTAAGGCGAAGTATTTAAAAGGCATAGGGAAGAAGCTTGTTAAAGATCACGAGGGAAAAGTTCCTAAATCGATGGGGGAGCTTATTAAACTTCCAGGGGTCGGACGAAAAACTGCGGCAATTATTCTCTATGCAGCTTTTAACAAACTAGAAGGAGTTGCTGTTGATACACATGTAATGCGTTTAAGCCAGCGACTCGGACTTACAAAATCCAAAACCCCGGAGAAGATTGAAAAAGATCTTATGAAGATTGTTCCAAAAAAACATTGGGGCAGATTTAATACTCTAATGATCAGTCACGGAAGAGCAGTTTGTACTGCCAGGAATAGGAAGTGTGCGAAGTGTGTGTTTAAAGACATTTGTCCTTCAAGTAAAACAATTGACAATTAACACGTCCCGCATACGCGGGACTTTTAACAATTAACATTTATTATTTAAATACTATTATTGGTTCTATAATGAGGCTGTGTGTCAGTTTCTGTTTCGATCCTTTTGCACGAAAGGCAATGGAAATGTTGAGAGGAACTCAACAAGGAACTACGAGGAGAGCAGGAGTGGTCGCGGTCTCATACCCGGCTGATGGCCCTAGCATCTTGGGATTCTTCACGCTTCAGTTGCTCGCTATTTTGTTTGGGGCGGCACTGGTTTGTGTGATTTTAAGGCCTTTGGCAGTCTGTCTGGGATGGGACTGGTTCAACTGACACCGGGGGAGGGTCGACTTCGGCCCTTCCCCAACCAATTACTGGTAGGGTTGACAAAAAGAAAAATTACATTAGAATTGGACTATTATGCCTGAGACAGGAGATAGTTGTACTTTAGGCCCAGAAGCCTTCAAAATTCCAGCGCAATGGACCGGTGGAAATCGTTTGCATACAGTTGCCATAAGGCGCGAGGTATACGAAAGATTGAAGATGACTCCGGATAGGGTTTTTATTGCTCAGACAAAACCAAATGCAGAATCCTGGGAGAATATTCAAGATGGACTGATAGCTTCTGTAGTTAATGAAAAATTATCTCTTGAGGGTATTCCTATTGGGAACAGGGGCATATGGCCTGGGGACAAAGTTAGGTTTAAACCTGATGACGAATAGATGACTAAAATCTTGACACAACATATTAGTATGTTAATAATGATCTCATGAGTTATAATGGTCCATCTCCGCTGCCAGAGGATATAGTAAAAGTACCCGTTCCAGGAAATCCACAACGTGTTGTGCTTCAGATGCCTTCTGCTGCCATTGCTCGAGAGGAAGCAGAGCAGCTTTTGGATAATCAATCTGATGATCATGATGAAAGCTAATTATTTGTAATATTTCTTATGGATTAGAGAGGTTCTTAATAGTAATCGATAGTTTTTAGTTTTTAGTTTTTAGTTTTTGGTTGTAGGATGTGTTTCTCATGAAACAGTACCTAAACCTCCTCAGTAAGATCATGAACGAAGGCGTCCGCAAGGATGATCGTACGGGAACTGGAACGCTAAGTTTGTTTGGAGCACAACTCAGGTTCAATCTACAGGAAGGATTCCCGCTTCTTACGACCAAGAAAGTCTACATGAGAGGGATCACGCATGAACTTTTATGGTTCCTTAAGGGTGATACAAACATCAAGTACCTGGTTGATCATAATGTGAAAATTTGGAATGAGTGGCCATATGAGGGATATAAAGCAAGTGATGAATATCAGGGAGAATCTCTTGATGAATTTGTAGAAAAGATCAGGGAAGATCAATCATTTGCCGATAAATGGGGTGATTTGGGACCGGTTTATGGCAAGCAATGGATTAGATGGGAGGGGAAGAATGGGGAAGAGATTAATCAAATTAAAAATGTTATTGAAGAGATAAAAAATAACCCTAATACACGCCGGTTGATTGTGAGTGGGTGGAATGTGGCTGATATTCAAGATCTGATTAAAGGAAAAACTACTGCTCCGCCTCCTTGTCACACAATTTTCCAGTTTTATGTGCTCAATGGCAAACTATCGTGTCAGCTTTATCAACGCTCAGCTGATTACTTTCTTGGTGTTCCATTCAACATCGCATCATATAGTTTGCTTACACACATGATTGCGCAGGAGTGTGAATTGGAAGTTGGTGATTTTGTACATACTTTTGGTGATGTTCACTTGTATTTAAATCATCTGGATCAAGCTCTTACTCAACTTGAGCGCGAGCCACGTCCATTGCCTCAGTTGAAGTTGAATTCGGAGGTAAGATCTGTGTTTGATTTTGAGTTTAATGATATTGAAGTGGTTAATTATGATCCGCATCCCGCTATCAAAGCCCCGATTGCTGTATGAATTTCCCTTCTTTCTTTTGTAACCAAAAGAAAGAAGCAAAGAAAAGTTCCGCGCTGGTGATGCTCGCGAATCAGCCCTAGCCAAATGCTCCGCAGCAAAAATGATCCCCCTCCTAATCTCCTACTACATTTTTGCTACGCTCCGCATTTGGGGGCTGAAATCGCTCGCATCAATGCGCGGGATTCCCACCCGCTTGCCGCATGCGATGATGAGTGGCAGGGAACCTCTCCATTTTAGTTATTGGAAAATTTGTAGTGTTCTTAATTATCCAATATTCTGTTTATATGATTATTTCCCTCGTTGCTGCGGCCTCCGAAAATAATGTAATTGGAAAACAAGGAGAGATTCCCTGGGATCTACCGAATGATTTTAAACATTTTCGTGATGTAACCGAAGGAAAGCCCATAGTGATGGGGAGGAAGACTCATGAATCAATTGGCAGAGTTCTACCGGGCCGTAGAAATATCATAGTTACACGTCAGGATATTGAGATCGAAGGTTGTGATGTTGTGCATTCGATTGAAGAGGCATTAGAATTAGTTAAAGATGAATCTGAAGTTGCAATTATTGGAGGAGGGGAGATTTACAGACAAGCTTTGCCGTTTGCAAATCGAATTAATTTGACTCGTGTTCATACAGTGGTAGAGGATGGAGATGCATTTTTTCCGGAGTTTGATTTGGATGAGTGGGAGCTTAAGTCAGAAGAGAGGCATGAGCCGGATAGCGAGCATGAGTATGCGTATACGTTTCTTATTTATGATAGGAAGGCCTGATGAGTTTATTGGTTTTTGGTTTTTTGTTTTTGGTTAGCCAAAAAGTAATCCACTTTATGCTTTGGGGTGCTTTGTAATTGTATTAGAATAGCTGTCCTTTATTATTCCAATCGATGAGTGATTTCGAACGAGCACGGCATATATACGAAGAGGTGATCGAGGATCAACCCAAAACCGCATATGTTCTTGCGGAGCAATTGCGTGCGCGTGCGGAGGAAGAAAGAGGCAAAACGCGGGTTGATATGGTGCATTCGCTAAACAACCCCGAGCCACCAAGTGCAGGGGTAGCAAAGCATCTGGAGACAGCGGCTAGTGATGTGGAGGAGGTCTTCAGTGGTTACTCAGCTCAGCTATCTGATCTACCGGATGGAGTTGCAGGTCAGGCACCACTGGGAGGCAGTAGTTTTGAAGTTGATCCGGAGAGTATTCAAAATGAGACGGGCAGATTGGTGAACAAGCAAGTTGCAGAAGCAATTTGTGTTCATGAAAGGGAACACAATAGGCAATCAACACAAGCGGATCAGGAAAGTATAAGTTTTAATGGAAATGAATTCGATGAAAGGCAAATAAGGGA
>CAZYBL010000028.1:0-12146 GCA_964645805.1 uncultured Candidatus Peribacteria bacterium
CACAAACCTTGCCCTGATCACATAAATCAAATTGAACAGCCGATCCTCGCGTAAGAGTGATGGGAACGTTGTGATAGGCTCCGATTACCGAATTATCCTCACTCCACTGAAGACATAGATTACTTCCAAGTAGCCCCGACGCACCAGTAACAAGAATTCTCATTGTTTTTAGTATAACCAAAAACCAGCAACCAAAAACCAAAAACCCCGGAAAAACTGGATAAAATCTGGCATTTACCTGGTTTATTCGCTAACATTCCCCTCCATGAACTGGGCACAATCCACAATACTGGTAACCGGCGGGACAGGCTCATTTGGGAAGACATTTGTGCGTCTCACGCTTGAGAAGCTTAAGCCAAAAAAGTTGATAGTTTTCAGCAGGGATGAGCTTAAACAGCACGAAATGCAGACAGGCGGATTCGATCATCCCTCACTTAGATATTTCATTGGAGATGTTCGTGACAAAGACAGGCTAAGAAGAGCGATGGAAGGAGTTGATTTGGTTGTCCACGCAGCCGCACTCAAGCACGTTCCGGCATGTGAATATAATCCACTGGAAGCTGTAAAAACAAACATTCACGGAGCTGCAAATATTATCGAGAGTGCTTTGGATGCAGGAGTGGAGAGAATTCTGGCACTAAGTACAGATAAGGCTGTTAATCCTGTTAACTTATATGGTGCTACCAAACTTGTTGCCGAGAAATTATTCATACAAGGCAACGCTTATGGTGGAGCAACCCGAACTCACTTCAGTTGCGTGCGTTACGGCAATGTTGTGGGAAGCCGCGGAAGTGTAATTCCACTTTTTCAGAAGCAACGCCAGTCCGGAGTTATCACAGTAACTGATGAGCGAATGACAAGGTTCTGGATTACACTTGAACAGGGAGTAAATTTTGTAATCAATTGCATCGAACGAATGCGCGGAGGAGAAATATTCGTGCCAAAAATTCCAAGCATGAGAATTACTGACCTTGCCCAGTCTATTGCTCCCGAATGCAGAAGAGAGACTATCGGAATCAGGCCAGGAGAAAAACTTCATGAGTCTTTGATATCGGTAGATGAAGCCAGGCACTCAGTTGAGCTTGATGATATGTTTGTAATTGAACCGGAGGATCCATCATGTCCATTCACACCATACGAAGGCAGAAAACCTGCTGATAATTTCTATTATTCAAGTGATACGAACACCGAGTGGCTAAGTATCGCAGATCTGCAAAATCTCGCTAAGGAATTCGTTGAACCAATGGAAGATATTCCACCAAAGAAAGAAGCCGTTCCTCAGCCAATCCCTGAATCTCCCGTCCCTTTAGCCAGTTAAATAATATGCCTAGTAAGCGGATTATTTTTCGCGCTGATGCAAGTGCAGAAATTGGAACTGGTCATGTAATGCGGTGTCTTGCATTAGCGCAAGCCCTGATTGATGGAGGCGGTGAAGCAATTTTCGCAATGAGTGAAGTTACGGAGAAGTTGGCTGAAAGACTGGAAAAAGAGAAATGCAAAATAATCAGACTTGATTCCAGACCATACGGCGAAGAAGATGTTAACGAGACAGGAAAAATTGCTCAGGAACTTAATGTGTCCTGGGTAATTATTGACGGGTACAACTTTGGTGCTAAGTACCAGGCATTTTGGAAAGAAAAGCCAACCCATACACTATTTGTAGATGACTACGGTCATGCAGGTTATTACTGTACTGATGCAGTACTTAACCAATCACTTTACGCGCACGAAGAGCTTTATAGAGAACGCGATCCTTACACTAATCTTCTTCTAGGAACTCCTTATGTAATGCTGAGGAGAGAATTTTTGCAATACAGAAGAAACTCAAAAAGCATTCCCGAAGAAGCAAAACACATTGTTGTAACTTTAGGCGGAGCTGACATTAGAAACATTACTAAAACTGTTATTGAGACTCTTCAAAAACTAAGTCAGTTCGATACCGAGACAAAAGTTGTTGTCGGCGGATCCAGTCCGCATATGGAGGAGTTAAAAGAGCTCACAGAAAAATCCCCTGTGCCGATGGAGCTTCTTTATAACATTAAAAATATGCCCGAACTTATGTCCTGGGCAGACCTTGCAATCTCTGCAGGGGGCACAACCTGTTATGAACTCTCATTTATGGGAGTTCCGACTATTGCGCTAATCCTAGCGGATAATCAGGTGGCCTTTGCCGAGCAAATGGATGCCTCTGGCACTATTAAAAGCCTCGGTAAGCCATCACCAATTTTAGAGGAGCAATTGGCAGAAGAACTTGAGAGGATGATTACAGATCGCGAGGCAAGAACTAATATGATCAAACAGCAATCAGCACTTGTGGATGGTTACGGAGTTGATCGCATACTTATGCACTTGTTTGATGAGGAACTGAGGTTAAGAGAGGCAAATGAATCTGATGAAGAACTTCTTCTAAGCTGGTCTAACGATCCCGTCACCCGCCAATCGTCATTTAGCTCCAGTTCAATCAAACCCGAAGAGCACAGCACATGGTTCCAAAACAAATTAAATGACCCCAACTCATTACTCTTCGTCGGCGTTAACCAGGATGAGCGGGAAGTAGGAATAGTTAGATTCGATTTAGAAGGAAACGAAGCAGATATTTCTATAAGTATTTCTCCAAACCATCGACAACAAGGTCTGGGGCAAAAGTTATTGGAGCTTGGATGCGAGATTCTGTTTGCAAAAACTGATGTGAGCTTAATTAACGCTTATGTAAAACCACAAAACGTTGCATCGATGCACTTGTTTGAAAAAATCGGATTCAATCAAAAAGAACAAACTTATGTTAAGGAACAGGAGGCTGCGCATTTTGCGTTGAGTAGAGTTTAAAAGATTTTGGTAATTTGCATAACGAAGTTTCCCCTCCCATAGGGAGGGGGGAATCTGCAATTGCTTCCACAAATCTCGTGGGAGCAATTAGCCTGGTCCCCGTCCTAGATGCGCGACGTCACGTCAACCTCTTAAAATCACTATGTGCCACCGGCCCTTTAAGCATTTCACTGATCTTTGATTGATTCAGAGCCTCAGCAATTACTTTAAACGCTTCCCCTACCGCATCCAGATACTCCCTGACGTTCTCCTCCGTATGAGCGAAAGTAGAATAGAATGAAGTCGCAGCGAGAAATCCTTTTTCGAGCATTAACTGTACAAACAGAGTTCTGGCTTCGTTCGCCTTTTCATGCTCAATCGAGAAATGTGCCAACGGAGGAATTCCTGAGACTTCTATTGGTAGCCCTGTGGCTTGAGAGGCTTCATCCCAACCTTCTTTGACCATATTTCCCAATTTGATCAGATGTTCATGCACATTATTTGCATGGTGCTTCTTGATTGTTGCCAAAGCTGCAACCAAACCAATTTTTTCTGTCCAGTAAGTCGAGCTTATGAACGTATCTTGTGCACATTCCATTGCAGATGACCTTCCGATGATTGCACCCATCGGATAACCATTGCTCATTCCCTTCGCAAACACTGCAATATCAGGTTCAACCCCGAATTCTAGATGTGCTCCTCCTCCGTTCAATCTAAATCCTGCTGAAACTTCGTCAAAAACAAGCACTGCCCCAATATCATTTGCAATTTTTCTTACACCTTCCAAAAATCCTCCTTCAGGATATTTATTTCTAATCGGTTCCATTGCAATCACGCCGATTTCTTCCCCACAATCAGAAATAATCTTTTCCAATTCCTCTAACTTATTGTACTCAAATGGAATTGATGTTCCCTTTAGGGCACGCGGAACTCCAAGCGGATCCAAGCCCGGAAGCAAATGACCATCAAGCGCAGAATTTTCCCCGATATTTGCAGCCAGATACCAGTCGTGCCAGCCATGGTATCCGCAGAATGCTACTTTATCTTTCTTGGACTTAGCCCTTGCAATCCTGATTGCAATTGACATAGCTTCTCCACCGCAACGGGCATATCTAACTTGATCTGCCCATGGATGAATTTCGGTCAAGAGTTCTGCAAGCTCTACTTCTTCCGGGCAGTTAAGAGTAGACATGGAGCCGGAATCGACTGCGCTTTTAACAGCCTGATCTACATTAGGATCCACAGCACCTAATATGCATGCCCCAAGCGAATTAAAGCTCATATCTATGTATTTATTACCATCTAAATCCCAAACCTCCGCCCCCTTAGCTTTGCTGTAATAACTTGGCCAAAGATCCGGCAAATACATCTCCGGACGCTTGGAGAGAAGCTGCGATCCTCCGGGAATAAGTTTTTTGGCCTTTTTATAGAGGTTTTGACCGGTTTGTGACACAAAGAAATAGTACACCAAAAACCCACATTCCCTAAGAATTTAACAAAAAATCTCAATAAAAAGATTTACATGTGCAAACACTATTTGATATGATTAGTGCATCACGATGAGGGGACACACCTAGGGTTAGTCCGAAGGTTAATGCCCCTCTTTTAACGTTTGGAAAGTTTATTTTTTAGACCGTTCATAAAAACAATATCTTCCATAAATTTGCGCAGAAGAGATGAGTATTTAAGATAGTTTGGCACCATAAGTTTTAAAAGCTTATTACGTTTTTTTAGAAACTCAATCAAACAACAAAAATCACCATCCCCAGTAACAATTACAGCTTTGCTATAGTTAGCGTACTCTATAGCAGCCGAATAAAGTACGAGTTCTGCATCTACATTTCCTTTTGGTTTACCTCCCGGTAAATTCAAAGTTGGCTTGTACACCAAAATGTAACCGATTTTCTGTAGATATTTGTATAAACCCTTATTCTCTTCAACATATCCTATGAATAAAAAGGCCTTTGAGGCATTATACTTATCCAATAGATATTTTCTAAACCTTGCATAATCGAGCTTCCATCCCTGATCGCGGACAGAAAGATTTAGATTTTGGCTATCAATGAACGCATAATTATTAACTGGTTTCATAAGGACCATCCTTTATACTCTGCTGTCTCATCTAACTCAAGAATTTTTAACCATAAAATCCTCCCTCAACGACTTCTCATACCCCTCATTAAGCATTATTCCCTCATTTATCTTACTAAGCTCAGGTTTCTCTTTAAGAAGCTCTAAAATTTCCTCCATTCCAAATATATCTGACTCCAAACTTGAATAAACTTCACGAACAAATATCAAATCCCTCGGTTCATCTATAACCCATCTAAGTTCAGAATAATCCTTATCATTAACAACATGACCAAGACTAAATTTGTCCGGATTCTTATAAATATAAGGAGTCACATGCTCGCGTTCCGACTTCAAAGTCGCTTCTTCGCAAGTCCTCTTGAGCGTACTAAAACTTATTATCTCGGTATCCAATCCATCCGGATATGTTCTCTCCACAACATTACTCGTGTAATCAAATCCACCTTCGTGATGAATTTTAACTGCCTTTTTAATCACTTCAGGATCAATCAGGGCGCAATCACCGGTAAATCGGGCAACATGATCTGCTTCATGATATTTGGCTGCATGATAAAAGCGATCCAAAACGTCATCTAGATTTCCTCTGAACAAAACTGCCCCTTTAGTACGACAAAAGAGCTCAATCGGATCATCATCTTTATCAACAGATGTTGCGATTACCACTTCATCAAATGAATCTGAAGCTAAAACTCGTTCCCAGACGCACTGAATTAAAGGTTTCCCACTTATATCCTTCATCATCTTTCCGGGTAATCGGGAGGATGTCATGCGGGCTTGGATGATGGCGATTGTTTTCATGAAGGTGGATTAAGTTATTGATAGTAATTGATAGTCAAAGGTCTAAAGTCAAAGGATGGGTCAAAGGTCGAATGTCGAAGGACTTTGGACTTTTGACTTTCGACCAAACTTTTGACTTTCGACTTTCGACCAATTTCTCGCCTCCAACGCAATCCCCAACGCCCTCATTCCATCTTCAATTCCACAACTAACCTCCCCCCCACTCTCAACAACCCGAATAAAACTCTCCACCTCATCCAAAAACATTTGATTCACATTCCAGCTTTCCGGCACTGCAAATGTTTCGGAAATTCTTCCTTCACCATCATACAATTCAACTGAACCTTTTTCCCAATCCCAACTAACTGATCCTTCGGTTCCAATAATCTGGCAACATCTTCTGTAATCACGCTGGATGAAATTCAAGTGAACCGAACTTATTACACCTGAGTTGTGCTTCAATAATAATTCAGCCAACCCATCTACTTCTAACCCAATACTTTTGGCCGACATTACTGATGCATGCTCGAGTGAAGCCGGACCAAAATGCCACAAAGCCAAATCTATTTCGTGAATGCAATCCAAGATTGCTCCACCTGACTTTTTAGAAGCGCTATAGCTCAATCGATAATCGGAATCCGGTCGCCACGATGGCAAATATGAACCAGTTTGGATGCGGGCTGCAATTACAGAGCCAACTCGTCCTTCTTTGATCAATTCATGTACTTTCTTTGGCCCGTGATGAAACCTCATATTGCACGCAATCATGGCTTTCAGGCTATTTTTTTGGACCAATGATCTAAGCTCATCAATTCCTTCCATTGAATATGAAAGAGGTTTTTCTATAAACAAACGGGCTCCAGTCTTCGCAGCAGCAATTGCCTGAGATACATGATGCTCAGTTGGAGAACAAATAAATACAATTGATGGTTTAACCTCAGCAAGCGCTTTTTCAAAATCTGAATAACCTTTGGGGTCGGCCGGATCACAAACTGAGATATTTTCGATTCCTAATGACTTAAGATTATTTAAATGTCTCTGTCCAATCGATCCTGCGCCGCTGATTAAAACTGACATGTCTCTACTCATTGTACTCTGCGGTAATTGATTACAACTTTCTTAACTGCTTTAATCACATCAGTACTGTCTTCGTCTGACATTGATGGATAAAGAGGAAGAGTCAGAATTTTTTCGTACGCTGACTCTGCAACAGGGTAAAGGCCTTTTGCAGTTCCAAATTTATTTCTGTAATAGGAATGCAAATGAGCAGGAATGTAATGAACATTCACTCCAATGTTCTCAGCCCTCAGAGCTTTAAAGATTTGATTCCGATCAACAGCAAGTTTTTCTAAACCTAATTGAATTACATACAAGTGATATGCATGTGAAACATCGCTTCGAACGAAGAGTGGCCTTACTTCCTCAATTAATTCGAATGCTGAATTGTACTTATTCGCAATTGCCTGTCTTCTTGCGGTCCATTCAGGGACTTTATTTAGCTGATTTAAGCCAAGAGCGCACTGAATGTCAGTAAGCCTATAATTCATCCCCAATTCGTCCATTCCATAGAACCACGAGCCTTTTTCGTGCCTTTCACGATGATCGCTTGTAAGAGAGTGATTTCTAAACTGGCGCATTTTCCTGGCTAACTCAGAATCGTTTGTCGTAACCATTCCTCCCTCCCCTGTTGTTAGAGGCTTAACAGGATGGAAACTAAAGCAATTTAAATCTGCGAGAGTTCCAATTGATTGATTTTTGTACGAACCTCCAAGCGCATGGCATGCATCAGCTATTAGAATTAAGTTATGCCGATCCGCAATTGATCTAAGCTGATCGTAATCGCAACTTTGCCCCGCATAATCCACTGCAACAATTGCTTTTGTTTTGGGAGTTATTGCTGACTCAATTTTATTAGAATCAATTAACAAAGTATTTGGATCTGAATCTATAAACACCGGAGTCGCACCACAAAGAACTGCCATATTAACTGTCGCAGCAAACGTCATTGTAGGAACTATTACCCGATCCCCAGGTCCAATTCCTGTGGCATTAAAAGCTGCATGAAGAGCTGCTGTTCCACTATTAACCGCAACCGCCTCCTTAGCTCCTGTAAATGAAGCAAACGCAGACTCAAATTCATCAACTTTTTGTCCGGTTGTTATCCAATCGGATCTGAGAACTTCGGACACCTTTTGAATATCATCTTCAGAAACAGATTGATGGCCATAGGGCAGAAGAATGCTCCTGACTGGAGTGCCACCATCTATCGCCAATTTCTCAGCTGATGAAACTGCCTGGGGCTGCATGTACCTAGAATATCAAATATTTAGCTTCTGCATCAGGAATCCCTTAGTTTTTTCATCATTACCTGGTCATATTTAACTCCATCGTGATCAATGGCTTTTTCCTTCATTTGGTCCACAAAAAACCCACATTTCTCGTAAGCTTTAATCGCAGCAATATGCTCAGAAATGACTCCTAGCGTGACTTCCTTGAGTTCAAGCTCAGAAAACGCATAATCTGAAATTAGCTTTATCGCCTCAGTAGCAACCCCCTTCCCCCAATAATCCTTCTCCCCGATCAGTATTCCAACCACTGCCGTTTTGTTTTCAAAATCAATTGGTTCAAGTTTGATGTTCCCTATGTGTAGATCATTCTCATTCCAAAAAATACCCAAAAACAAAGCCTCATCACTCGAATTTTTAGAAGCAATAAATTCCTTAAGTTCAGGAACTGTAACCTGGCGTGTTTCTAAGTACTTATTCACTTCCGGATCATTAAGCCAGCTTGCGTAACGCTCGGTTGCATTCTCTTCCGAGAGTAACCGGAGAGTGATGTTGTTGCCTTTTAATTCAGAACAATTATCCATCAAAAACCAATAACTTACACTGCCGCACAACGATGCGGGATTTTTTCATCTTCTCTCAGTGGTCGTGGGAACTTACGTGAGTTCGAGTCATACGTATTTGCAAATTGAACATTTCTTACAACATCTTGAATTATTGCATACACTTCCTCATCACGGGCAGGAACATTGAGCGCTATTGTTGATGGTCCTACTTCAGACATGGCTTAATTATCGCATTGATTATTTATGAATTCAAACAAGTATGGAATCTTTAATCAGATACAAAAGCCCCTGGCAATTTTCATAGCGAAGTTTCCCCTCCCATAGGGAGGGGACAAAGGGGAGGGGGTCAAATACCCCTCTCCCTAACCCTCTCCCCATGGGAGAGGGAAGATGCATAAGGAGCACCCATAAAACATTTCCACAATATTGCCCATACAAATTCTGTGGGAGCATTAGCCTAACTCCCGTCCCACAAAATTAATTTATCCTCAACTTCTTCCTCAGCGCCCCCGCCACCTTCTCCACATTCTCATCTTCACTAAGTAAGGATACATCCCTATTCGCATCCTCTACATATCCATCAATCGCAACTTCTTCGATCGCCTTTAGGAATGTTCTAAGATCCTTAAGGCTTGCTCCTCTTTTTCCACTTTGAATTTCATCCATTGCTTTTTTGCAATCATCAATAGTATGAATCGGATAAACTCCCGGACCATATTGCATAAACCTGTGGCCGAACATGAGCACGGGGATTCCTCTGAATAACGCTTCGAACCCTGAAGTTCCCGTTGCAGTTGCAACAGCAAGTGAGTTTTTAAGTAGTTCAATAGAATCAAAAGTTGTTGGCACCAGGCGAACATTTCTAATTTCCAGAAAGTCCTGATAATACTCAATACTTCTTGCAATATCCCCCTGCATGGGATGTTCTTTGACGTAGATTAAGATGTCGTCCGGAGCAACTGATGCGATCATTTGGGCTATAAGCAATTGATCTCTGTATTCGCCCGCCATTGGGCAAGTGGTACATTCAGGCTGATAGTGCAGAGGTAAATAGATGTACTTTTTGGATAAATCCGGCTCAACCGCATTCTTGTTATAAAACTTTATTCTTTTTAGATTTAGTTTTACCTTCTGGGCCTTTTCTAGCCTCCTTGCCCAAAACTCAACTGTGAATATCCGAGCAATAAATCTAATAACATGCTTAACAAATTTAATAGGATTAGTCCTCATCATTTTTCTTACCATCTTCCACCATTTTTCACTTCGCTCTTTTTCCGCTTTCTTAGCTTTTGCTTTGGGAGAAGATGCATGCGTCATATACCACGGATCACTATCATCAGAATCATCGGAGGTCTGAGCTTTAATTTCCTCCTCGAATTTTCTTGCCAGACTAATTTCCCCATCATTAAATTGTTTTTTAAGTTCTTTGTATTTCTTTTCTAACCCTTCCGCAGGTTTTTCCCAGTCTTCTGTAATAAACAAGACATCGGGAATACTTCTTAAGCCTGCTCTAAGCATCACAGTCGGGATTCCTTTTAATTTGCATAGATTATATAGAACATAATCAAAACACTCGTGAGGATAATTGGTTGATAAATATAAATTGATATCTTTATGTTCCAGTATGTGATTCCAGTACCTCAAGTGACGGAGATACACGCGTTTTCTTTGTTGATAATTAATAGTCTTACCGCGCTCAAGCCTATCAACCATCCTCAAGAATACTGTTTCGCAATTAACCATCTTCTCAATTATCTCCTCATCTATCGGGTCAATCTCTCCCCAATCAACAGGATAATCGCCAAACTGGCAATCGCGATGTTTGTGCCATACTTTTTCCTGAGATTTAATATTTGGAACAAACTCTTTTGCCAAACACACGGAAAGTGCATATTTCAAGTTCACATCTTTGAAAGTTTCTTCCAATATCCTTTTGCCATACGGCGTGCCGAAACCGACAAAAATAGTATTTATGCTCAACTTTCTTTTAAATAAGCTGTAATCAGGTGATCAAAGATCATATGAACATCTTCTATAGGACCGTAATCATCACTGTTAACAACAACCGGTATATCAACCGCGTCTGCTAACTTTCCTCCCCCCATGCCGAGAAACCCAATTGTGGTCAGGCTCATTTGTTTTGCAGTTTCTACCGCGCGTACAAGATTTTGCGAGTTGCCACTCCCGGAAATCACAATCAAAACATCTCCCGCGTTAGCGAGTATCTGGAGTTGACCGGAAAACACTTCGTCAAAGCTCTCATCATTTGCAATTGCAGTGACAACCGGAGTGTTATCTGTAAGTGCGATTGCCCTGACTGATTTTCCACAATCTTTTTGGACAGTTTTCATCAAATCATTTGCTATATGAGAAGCAGTTGCAGCACTTCCACCATTGCCGGCTAAAAATACGCACTTAGTTGAGCAGAGTGTTCCTTTAATTAACTCCATTGCACGTGCCAAATCTTCGATTGGCAGATCATCTATTACATCTTTAAGCTCTGAAAGATATTTTTTTGCAAAAGCCTGGCTTGATGCAGTTTCTTCCACTATTTAAGAAGTGTAGTGACATATTTGTATAACACAACCGGATCAACAGACTCCTTATTTCCTACAATTCTACTTGCTATAGCACCTGCGATATTTCCCAGAAATCCGACTAATCGCGGATCGAAGCCTGATGCTGCACTTGGGGCCGCAAGAGAGAAATATGCATCACCTGCTCCAATTGTATCTACAACTTCTTTTGTAAATACAGGAACATTGAAAACTTGTTCGTTAGATGTGAAAGTACTGGATCCATTTTGTCCGCGAGTTACGGAGATAAGATCTGTTTGCATCATCGAACGCAAACGTTTTACAAGTTCTTCAATCGATGTAATGCGATCATGAAGTGCTAAACGTATTTCACGTTCATCCAGACAAATAAAATTGCCACGCAAATACTTTGTAACCGGATTATGACCGAAGTTTGCGCTGTTTGTCTGTACATTTAAGGCAAGATTGCTATTGGACGAACACAAATGATTAACAGTTTTCCATCCAATCATCCCATGTCCAAAGTCGCAAACAACTACCAGATCGTACCTGCTTTGCAGATCGAATAATTTCCCAAGAAGATCATTTTCTCCGCCTTCATGCAAAGGAGAGTCATTTATATGAGTCACCTCGAACATTTTTTGGATCCTGAAGGGATCTATAAACCTGCGTTTCACCGTAGTTGGCCCATCGTAACGCTTAATAAATGTCTTCTCGATATTGCCCTTAAGACTCGATTCTACAAACTCCTGCTGTGAATCTTCTGCCCCCAAGCATGTAACTAAATGCACATTATCACAAAAACCAGCTATGTGATTCGCAACTGCCAAAGCACCACCCGCATATTTTTCGGCTCCAATGAACTTGGCATTTATCGTCGCAGATTTAGACGCCATGCCTATTGCTTTACATGAATGGTATTCATCAATTATTGCATCTCCTATAACCAATACTTTTAATTTTTTTAGTGTGCCCAGCTTAGAAATGATTTCATCTGCAGAAAAAGATTGCTTGAAAGTATTTAAAAACTCTTTTGCTTCCGGAGAAAAAATATCGAAGTTGTTGTTTATAATTTCCGAAGAACT
>CAZYBL010000029.1:0-11970 GCA_964645805.1 uncultured Candidatus Peribacteria bacterium
GGGTGAGGTAATTGAAAATCCCCCCAAAATCTGCTATACTAATGAGAAGTTAAAAAATGAAACTAATACCCAAATCAAATCTAGCCCGCCAGTTCATGGGTGCTGTAATAGGCGCAGGGATTGCATATGGAGCTTATGCAAGTTACCAGGCAGCTGAGCCAAAGGTTGGTGCCTGGGTGAATACTTTCTGGGGTAATGAGAATATTGATGCCAGGTTTTCTTCAGGTGATGTTGATATAGAAGATCGTATGGTAGAAAGACGAGAACGAAGAAATCGGGAAATTGCAAATCGTTTTGCGGCTGAAGGACAACCAGGTAGACAAGTACTAACACCATTCAAGGACATTGCCGAGAAAGCACAGCAATACAAAGCTAAAATTACTCCTGAGCAAATTGAAGAAGCTTTTGTTGAAGAGCCTGCTCCGAGTACGGAACCCGTGCCTGCCGAGGAACCTGAAACACCAGCAGAAGTTTGGCAAAAAGAATTGGAACAAATGCCAAAGGAAGAGTTTGATAGTGGAGAGGATTTGCCGGACTCGGGACTGGGATTGTCACTTGTAATTGGAACATCGTTGGTTTCGGCTGCAGTGGTTAGGAGAAGGAAAAAGTAATTGAATTATTATATTTTGTCCTCGCGCGTCGAAGACGCGCTCTGGTTTTTGCATAGCATAATTTAACCAGAGCAGGTCTTCGACCTGCGAGGCCTATTAACAAAAATGATAATTATTTATAAAATAATACAAATGCTTCTCACTGATCCTCTCACTATTTTCTTTTTTATAATCGGTCTAGTTTTCGGAAGCTTTGGAAATGTTTTAATCGAGAGGCTTCCTAAGAATAAAAAGATTAACGGCAAATCTAAATGTCCTAAATGTAATCACACTATTAAAGCTTTAGACTTGATTCCGGTACTAAGCTTCTTTTTGCTCGGAGGGAAATGCAGATATTGCAAGGCAGCTATTTCTATTCAATATCCATTAGTTGAGCTTGCTTCAGGAATTTTATTTGTAATTGCAACTATAATTATGTCCGTTAGCATCCCGGTTGCATTACTTCTCGGGATAATTCTCTGGTTACTTCTCATAATTTCAGTGATTGATGCCAAGACTCATGGTATCCCTGATGTTCTTAATATTTCATTCGTACTACTCTCAATTGTTTATTCACTTTTAACAGGTTTACTGCCAATAGTTGCCCCGCTTATTGCTGCAGGATTCTTTTTTGCGCAGTGGAAACTAAGCGAAGGTAAGTGGGTAGGCAGTGGAGATATTATATTGGCCGCAGGCATTGGTTTCCTGTTAGCGCATTGGATAGATGTGGTTTTGATGATTGGAGCCTCTTATATCATTGGAGCAGTTGTGGCTTTATGGTTGATACTCACTCAAAAAAAATCCAAGAAGGAGCACCTGGGGTTTGGGCCGTTCTTGGCACTTGGAACATTCGTGGTTTTAATGTGGGGAGACGTGATATTAGGTCTGCTATTTTAGGTTCATATACCAATGAGGGCATCTGCCCTGAAAATAAATAAGGGAGACGCCCTACATTGAGAATTTGCTTGTGAATCTTACCATTTCACAGAATTATCTGCGTTCGCCCCAGCGAACGCTGGGAGAAAAGATAAAGATCAAAGCACCCAGTATAATACCGATTCCTGGGGGAATGTCAATAGTCAACTTTGGCTTACATAAGCCAAAAATTCTGGTCATATTTTGACCATTAAGGCACAATTTATTCGTATGAAGACAGTGGCCAAAAATCGTCGGGCCAAATACGACTACCAGATCACAGATACTGTGGAGGCGGGGATTGTGCTTACGGGGCAGGAGGTTAAATCATGCAGAAACGGGAATGTGAATCTGTCCGGTTCTTATGTTTCCTTTTTAGAAGATAAACCAGTTCTTAAGGGTGCAAAGATTTCACCGTATTCGCATGCATCGAATTTAGAGAACTATAATCCGGGCCGTGACCGTCCCCTACTGCTCAAAAAATCAGAAGCCTCACGCCTGCAGTCGGCACTTGATGAGAAAGGGGTGAGCCTGGTTCCGCTGGAAGTCAAAGCTGGGAAATTTATAAAAGTTGTTTTGGGACTTGGGAAAGGTAAGAAGAGGCATGATAAAAGAGAGAAGATCAGGGAGAGGGAGCAGAGGAGGAGATTGAAAAGGGGAGAAGATTACTGAGATCTCTTGCTTCTCATGTGTGGATATTTGCTAAAAAATTCGTCAGCTGACATTGGCATAACATCTCTACATTCTGCAATTGCCATTAAAACTTCTTGCCCAAATTTACGATCTTCAAGCGCCGGATTATCTTTATTATCTTCGCAAAATGTTTTCACCTGATGAAATCTTCCCTGGTGACGCAGTGCTGCCACGTACTTGAGTGCAAGTTCTTTATTTTGTGTTAATAGGGGTTTAAAAAGTCCTTTTTCGCACCAAGACAATGCCTTATCTGTTTGTTCACTTTCAACCAAGCCAATAATGTGTGCAACAAAGAGATCAGCGTGTGTTTGAAATAGTGGTGTAAGAGCCATGTGTCTAAATTGTGGGAATTCAATTTCGGCTCTAGCTTGTAGCACAGGTTCTATATGTTCTGGTATACCATTCGATGCGAGTGCTATACACACGGAGTGGAGAATGTGTGGATCAGAAGCGAAAAGTTCACCAAGGTCCATAAGCAACTCTGAATTTTCGAATTTGCGATCGCCGACCATCTTTTTTAAGGCAGAAATAGTTGAGTTTGGCTTGAAATAATATGGTACAAGCGATGGAACATCTATTTCTGGGCCAACAAGACTTTTTAGCCTTTCATCTGCTTGCTGTATTCGATCTGTGTAGTCAATTGGATGGTTATTGAGAGCAAAGTTCATAATACTAAGTCTTGTAGATGCAATGCCTATAAGAAGTGGTCTCAGTTTAGCTGCCTCTTTCTCATTGTTATCTCTCCTAAAACTTACCAGGCTTACAGCATGGAATAATGGTTGTAATCCCTGGCAATTAATATGTTCTGGTCTCTCTATCTCATCTATGTGTGCATATCCTTTTCCACTTCCCCTGTCTGCTACTGTCCTCTTCTCTGCGTTTTGTAGAGTTCTTATAATCTCACCTTTTAAATCCCCAGTTCTCGCAAGCAGATCGTCTATTTCGTGCCTATGTGCCTGGTATTCTTTAGAGCTTTTCAATAAATCAGGATATTTAGTTGGTCTCTTTGGCATAGGAGGTACATCTTAGGATAATGGGAATTTGGAGCAAGAAAATAGACAAATTTATGCTATGCTCTTCCCCCGTGAGCTTACTCCCGCCTCAGATTACTCGTGCTATAGAAGAATTTTCTAAACTCCCAGGAATTGGTCCCAAGTCTGCTGAGCGTTTGACTTTTCATCTCTTAAGAAGCTCCAAGGCTTCGCCGGAAGAGCTGGGGAGCTCGTTAACTGAACTTAAAAATGAACTTAAGTACTGCAAATCTTGTCAGATGGTTAGCTTACAAGATGAATGTTCTATTTGTGCTGACTCATCGCGTGATCACTCAACTATTCTTGTAGTCGAAAATCCTCTGGATGTTGTTGCGTTTGAGAAGACTTCCTATAAAGGCGTTTACCATGTACTTCATGGTGTCCTCTCCCCTATTGATGGGATGGGGCCGGAGCAGTTGAAGATGAAAGAGCTGATTGATAGATGTCAGCTAGATATTAAAGAAGTTATTGTTGCAACAAATCCGGATGTGGAAGGGGAAGCGACGGCGAGTTATATACACGATCAACTTAAAAGTAAGGTGGAGACAGTTAGTCGGTTAGCTCATGGCTTGCCGATGGGTGCAGATATTGAGTTTGCTGATCAGATTACGTTGAAGGAGTCGTTGGTTGGGAGGAGAGAGTTGTGATAGTCACTATTTATTGGTAGGCCTCGCACGCCGAAGGCGTGCTCTAGTTTTATAATACCTAACAAAAACCAGAGCACCTCTCTCGCCTTCGCGTAGCCGCTACGACGTAGCGAGGTCGAGGTGCGAGGGCAATATAATAAATTAATTTAATCGTTTGTATTATTGAACATTGATCTGTAGCTTTCAAATAGAACATTTCCATTCCTACCAGATGAGGAGAAAGCTATGGCATCGAAATGGGTCAGACGCCGCAGAAAAATCCGCGGTAGATGGAGGTATGTGTGGGTTCGATGTTCTGGGATCTGACAAGCAGTCGGATCCGTCAATCTTGCGGCGAGGCAAGTCCTCGCCGCCATTTTATTGACCTCATCCCCCAACTCCCTTCTCCTGTTACTTAGTGGTATCAATAACGAAATCATAATTTAAGCCAATCAACAGCGAAGCAGGAGAGGGGTTGGGGTGAGGTCAATCAATGCCTAAACCCCCTCACCCCAGTAAACACCATCGGAATCCCCAACTCATTCGCCTTCGCAATCACTTCCTCATCTCTAATTGATCCTCCTGGTTGAATGATTGCAGCGATGCCGTTCTTTGCGGCTTCCTCGACAGAGTCCGGGAATGGAAAGAATGCATCTGATGCCATCACGGCGCCTTTAGCGCGCTCCCCTGCCCTTCGTGCTGCGATTATTGTTGAATCAACTCTGCTTGTTTGCCCGCATCCAATTCCAACGGAAACTAAATCTTTCGCAAACACAATGGCGTTAGATTTCGCGTGTTTAACAACTTTGAATGCGAAAAGCAGATCTTCTATCTGCTCATCAGTCGGCTTAACGTCAGTTGCGACTTTAAGATCGTCTTTGGTAACAACTTTTGTATCCTGATTCTGCACGAGCATGCCGCCGAGTGCGGAGCGGAAGGTGATACTGTCATCAGGTGGGCAGTGATGTTCTATTGCGCGGATCTTAGGGCGCTTCTCGGCCATAAACTCCAGTACTCCACCTTCGTATCCCGGTGCAATAATCACTTCTGTAAATATTTTCTGTTCAATAATTTTTTCAACTATCGATTTGGGACAAGGTCTATTAAGTGCAATGATTACACCGAATGCAGATAGACGATCGGCATCGTAGCTTCTCTGGAAAGCCTCAGAAATATCATCGTCAACCGCGACTCCGGAAGGACTCGCGTGTTTTATGCAGGCGCTTGCAGGGCGCTCGAATTCGCAAACCAGATTCCACGCACCATCAGCATCCAGAATATTTAAATAACTCATCTCTTTGCCCTGGTGGAATGTCCAGCGAGGCTCAGGGTGATCATAAAGATCATAGTAAGTTCCCCATTGGTGCGGATTTTCTCCGTACCTGAGCATTGTTTTGTTAGTCAGCATCACTCCGGCATGGGTTCCTTCGGATAATGTCTCTGTGATTGCAGTGTCATATGCTGCGGTTCTTAGGAAAACTTTACGTGCAAGCTCGGATCTGAGTTCAGTCGATGTATCACCAGTCTTTAATTCTTCAATAACACGATCGTAATCAGAAATGTCACAAATTACTGTCACATGATCTGCATTTTTTGCTGCAGCCCTGAGTAATGATGGGCCTCCGATATCAATTTGTTCAACCAATTCCTGTTTTTCCACACCTTCTTTACGCGCAGTCTCTTCAAACGGGTAAAGATTAACAACAACTAAATCAATCGGCTCGATTCCAAGCTCTTTGGCCTTTGCATCATCCTCTCCTCTGCGAAAAAGTAGTCCCCCGAAGATTAGTGGATGCAAAGTTTTTAATCTTCCTCCAAAACACTCGGGAAAATCAGTCACCTCTTCGATTGGAGTTGCTTTTATATCTGCTTCTTTAAGTTCTTTAAGAGTTCCTCCAGTGGAAATGATCTCGAAATCAAGTTCAGTGAGGTCTTTTGCGAATTGTGTAAGGTTTGTTTTGTCGGAAACTGAAATCAGGGCGCGTCTTTTCATAGGGCTCGATTGTAGCGCGTCTGACCTCATCCCCCAACCCCCTTCTCCTACTTTATTTTAAGAGAGTAGCAACCATTTGGTATTTTTTATAAGTATGTTTATTGACAGGAGAAGGGGGATTTAAAAAACCCCTCTCCTGGTAGGCAAGCCACGGCAGATTAATCTGCCGTGGCGAGTGGGTTGGGAGGAGAGGGGTCGGGGGTGAGGTCAAGATAAGGACCCCGCGAATGCGGGGTCCTAAACAGCGAGATCTTTAGATGTGATTAGATCATTCTTCAGCTTCGGTTTGTACCTGCTTTTTGGGTAGAGCACCGTCTTCTATCAGCTCTTTTTCTAGCCTTCGTGTATTAAGATTGATTAGTGCTAGAGAGAATAAAAGAAAGAGCATGATCAGGCCGTACCCGAGTCGTACCGCGCAGCAGGCGTATTCCCGGGTGTTGAAACCCGAGAGCCACCAATAAAGATCAACAACGAATCCAATTACGTGGCGCAAGATTGGTATTTTCCTGCGCCTTCTTCTGAACCGATTCTGCCTTGCGGCTTTATCGGCCTCGGAATACAGATCTCGAAGAGTGTTCTCGATCAAGCGATCCCTTCGATCAAGTGGATCCATGATGCACCTCCTTTCTGAATTGAAAGGCGATCTCGCTGTGATGCTAAAGAGCAACTGGTAATAATACTCCGGGAGAAGTTTTTTGCAATTAGATGGAGTTTTGAAAGTTAGGTAGGGTAGGTTAGGTAAGTAAGGTAGGTAAGGTAGGTGTTATTTTGATATTATTGTTTCCATGAAAAGTTTTACATTAGTCGAATCAGTATTAGCTATAGGAATTATTGCAGCTACTGTTGCTGTTTCTGTTCCACTTTATAAAAACTATAAGGTCAGGATGAAAATGGATAGTCTTTCACAAGAAGAGCTGAGTGAGGTATGCAGGGCTTCATATTCGTTGCGCAGTGGAAAGTTAGTTCTAAGAGAAGATGCTGATGTTACTTTTAGAGTTCGTGAGTCGCGTGCTTTAGTCAAAATAAAACTGAGCGCAAGTTTTGATGATGGTAATACATGGCAGTCGCTTTTTGGTTTTCAAAACATAAGTGGTGGTGATCAGCAGTTGTTTAAAAACGTACCCGCAAGGAGTTTAATTGCACTCAAGGCGGATGGACATCGTGGATGGCTACTCAAAAAAACTGCTAATTCGAGTGATGGCTCGGGAAAGGTTAAATTTGATAAGTCCGATATGCATGTTTTGGCTTTGATTGAGCCTAATGACACTGATAACTCAGTGGATTATTCCGATGCAGTGGTGGAAATTGTTATGGAAAAACCTGATTGTAGGTCTGTCAACCCAAACCTGTAGGGTTCATAACCCTGCCACTTGATCGATTTGTTATACTCGCCCCGAGCCTTTGGGCCATTACTTTCCTACCCAATTAATCTATGAAAACTCGCAAAGCATTTACGCTTATCGAGCTTCTGCTGGTGATTGGTATCATTGCTATTCTCGCTTCAATTGTCATCGTAGCAATTAACCCAACCAAGCAGCTCGGTGATGCGCGCAATGCACAACGACGCAGTGATGTGAATACCATCCTTAATGCTGTGTATCAGTATGCTATCGATAACAACGGTACACTGCCGGGTGATATTCCAACGGAAGCTGCTAAAGAAGTTTGTGAATCAGATACAACAGAAGCTGCATGTACCGATGCAGCGGATGGCGTAGATCTTTCTTCTTTGGTTGGTTCGTACGTTGTTGAGATTCCAGAAGATCCTCAGGATACGGCCGATGGTACAGTGGGATACACGATTGTTCAGGATGCTAATGGACGCGTGACTGTAGCTGCACCGAGTGCAGAGCAGGGGGCAACTATTAGTGTGACTCGATAAGTTCTTGAGTTAGTTTAATAAAAGAGATTCTGGGAGACTGGGGTCTCTTTTTAGCGCAGTGGCGACCCAAAGGGTACCCATTGGGTCAGTAGCGCAGTAGGTTTTTTATTTAAGGCATCATAGGTTCATCACTCCAGCAGAATGTGACTCCATCAACTATATCTTGTCCTAAGAGAGCTACTGCTGATGCTCTTATGTTGGTATCTTTTATTTTGGTAACTCCATCCTCAGTGGCCTTTTGTTGAGCGTGTAGGAGTACTCTTTTGGACTCTTGTCCAAAGTGCCCAAGTGCTTCCATGGCGATAGGATCTATATCTATTGGCATCGAATTGTGAGTAAGAGATAGGGAGAAATACTATTACTAATTGCTTGTTGAGCAAGTGTTTTGGGAGGTTTTTATTAGGAAGCAGAAGATATTATTATTGATTAAAATCTGCACTTGAGCTATCATAAAGGTCCGCTCTTTACAGATGATCGCCCTTGGATTTTTCCTTGGGAGGAACATCCGGGCATCAATGGAACACCATATGGGTAACACCCATCGCTACTGCATATATAAGGTAAAGCAGTAAGTAGGACAAGTGCCACAGAGACGAGAAATGTGGAACGCCACGCTTGCGTGGATTGTGGGATTCACGTGATTCCATAATCGGTAAACTCTTGGTGATGAAAGGAGGGTTTGGGTAATTGGATTAAATAATGGTTCCGTTATACCAATTGCTCCTCCGTGTTGAGGTGTTCAGGTAACTGACATCCCAGATAGATGATCATCCCTGCCCTGAGCTTCGTCGAAGGGCTAAGACAAAACCCGGAGTATGTAGAGGGCGGGCCAAATAAGATCGCATTCGCGGTCTTTTTTGGTAAGAAAAAACTTTAATTTGAAGCTATAATCTATAAGCTGTTTTAAGCTTGCCACCTTAGCTCCCACCTTCGCGCTTCGCGGCTACGGTGGGCAGGATAGGCAATTGTACAGAGAAGTTCATTCAAAAATATTCCACAAGCCACCTTAGCTCAGCTGGTCAGAGCAACTCACTTGTAATGAGTAGGTCCGGGGTTCGAATCCCCGAGGTGGCTCCATTCTGAAATTACCTGATTCAATACGGGTTTCTTTAATGAATTTAAGGGCTTATCAAGGGTTTTGATTAGTCCTAACGGTCTGATTGCAGCCTCCATGCGCTCTTTGCCCTTAGCAAGGGTAGAAAATGGCTCTGTTAAGCACAAACTTACAACTTTATTTTCCAGTTCTAGCGACTGCCCGATTCTGTGAAGCATTATCAAGCGCTCTTTGCAGGATGCACCGGCATACCTCTCGCAAAGTTTCTCCAAAAATATCAGACTGCTTATCAATTCATCACGCCATGTTTTAGTTGCACTTCCATAATCATCAATATGCTGTTTGCAGTTTTTTAATTCTTTCTCAAGGCTTTGCATCTTTCTATCGAATGTATCTTGGGTAAGTGCATTTGGACTAACAAGACGCATATCAATAAGAGCATCTATTTTCTTTTCAATATCGCTATGTCCTTTATTTAGACTTTTAAGCTCTTTTTCCCTGCGCTTCTTTTTGTCTGATTGTGACATCTTCAATTGCTTAAGTCCCCAATCAATAAAAGACTGAGGAATACGTATTTGTTCTATAAAGGCATATAACTGTCGGTTTAATTCTTCTTCGGGCAGTCTGCTTCCTTTGTCGCAGTTACGGGAACAACGGAAGTAATTATAAATGCGTGAACAGTTCTCACTCTTTATAAATTTTTCTTTAACTTCAAATACAATCATTCTCCCGCATTTACCGCATTTAATAAGTCCGGGGTAAGGATTTTTATGCTGATGATTTCGCGGTCTTCCTCTGTCACCCAAAATAATTTGTGCAAGATCGAATTCTTCTTCCGTGATCATAGGCTTGTGAGCACCTTTCCACATCTTTCTATCCCACTCAAACTCCCCGTAGTAAAAAGGATTGGTAAACATGTTGTAGAGAGTGTTAAGCGCAATAGGTCTTACTTTCCCCTTTCGACCAATCCTCACAGTCAGCTTCCATTCCTCAAGTGCAATAGCATGTATTTGTTTGACCGTGTAGGCCTTGGTTAGAAGCAGATCCCAACACTCACGGGCTTTATCAAAACGCTCAGGGTCTTTATAGATTTGTTTCTCGCCCTTTATTCCTCCATAGTCATTGAGATAAGCAAACGGTGCAGTACTTGGTCGCCAACCATCTTTCGCCTTTTGAAGCATTCCTCGTTTCACATCCTTAGCAAGATCAAGTGAGAACTGGGTTGCCATCCCAAACTCCACACTCATCTGTATAACATTATCGGAAGGAAGGTATATTTTATCGGAGGTGATAATTGCTTTGATGATTCCTTGTTGGAGTAGCCACTGAATGCGTCCTCCATCAATAGGATTACGTGCAAGACGGTTAAGTCTCCAACACACAATTGCATCTGCTTTTCCATCTTCAATAAGCGTGAGCATTTCATTGAAGAAGTTGCGTCCGGGCTGTTTTGCCGACCGCTCCTCATCGTATTCTGCAACAACTTCATACCCCTCATGCTCAGCACGTTTTTTGTTTTCCTCTTGTTGCCCTTTGATTGAAAGTACCTGCTGGTCTTCTTTGTCTTTGGTGCTTTTGCGGTTATATATTATGACTTTCATAATTGTGGTGGTTAATAAACCCAAGAGGGCGACCCTAGAACCCCAACATCAGTCGTAGGACTTAGTCGGTAGGATCGCCCTCTTGGGCGACTACATAAAAGACCTACGAACGGTGATGTGGGGTTCGATGTAATTATAGCACAGATTCGGGGAGGATCAGTCTACTGAATTTAGGATTTGGTTCATATATCCATGTCTTGCCATCAACATCCTTTTCACGGTGCAGAACCCCAAGATGTACCAGTTGATCAAGATGGCGTTTAACTGTCTTATAATTCTTCTTGAGAATGTCAGAGCCTTCCTTGGCAGTAATCCGAGGTTCCTCATGAAAGACTGCAAGTGCCTCTGCTCTTTGTACTGGCATAGAGGAGAGAGCCACGCGCTTGACAGTAAGAAACTCTGATTCACTGACTTCTTCTTTGCCACGCACTATTGCAAGGGAGCGACATAGAGCTTTAAGTTGATGTAATGCTCTGAAGGGTTCTTCTTTCTGTATCTCTTCTATTTCTTCAAATGTTTTCACTTCACCTTCCTCTGTTTCGAATTGCTGTGTTTTGGAACGCACTTCTCCTCTGGCACGTGCTACCAATTCAGCAAGTAGATTAAGTTGTTTACGGATTTCAGGATCAACAGAGTTCAAACTTACTCCATGCTCTTTTATGCCGTCACACAAGTCAATTACATAGCTGGTTGCAACTTCAGATGCCTTTGTTACACGTGTTTTTAAATCATCAGACCAAGCTACGCCAAAACAGTGTTCACGTTGTTCATCCGTAAGTTCGGGAACTCTGATAGTAAGAAACCGCGCACCAACCATATTCATATATCTTTGTCGTAGATTAAGACCCATTGGAGTTACGCATCCAATATGAGAAAAGGTAGCCTCATAACGAATGGTGCCACGAGCTCCACTGTGTTTACTGAACGAACCGTCATATATGCTCACAAGGTCACTAAGGAGTTGTTTTACGGTCTCCTCTGAACGACCAAAGAAGCTTGTGTAATCTTTGCATATAAAACAACTACCATTGAGTTTCGGTAACAAGTCTTGTGGCTTCTCTTTCTTGCCTAATCCACTTATAAATGGATTGGTGGTTAGTACGTCAATCATAACTGTATCAGGCGCTTTTGAGAGCAATGACACAAGTTGTGTTTTGTTTGACGAAGGATTTCCTACGAGCATCAACCATATCGGGTTTGTGTGTTCAATTTCCTTACTGATATAAACAGCAAGAATTACTTCTACTATGTCATTATCAAGAAGCCCTATTGATTTGGTGTGTTCCAATAAATCTTCTAGTAGGAGGGGTGGCTTTTTGCCACCCCCCGTCCTGCTAGGAGTTGTTGTCCGAATGTCAGCCATTGGTGGGCTGTGTTTCTCAGGGTCTATCGTGTGCGATTCCGACATGATTTCAATTGGGAATAGGGTATAAGTTTCCATCGTTTGAATCGGGGTCTTGTTGCCCCTGTATAAGCCTCTGTCCACGTAAGCTCTTCATCGAGGACAAGAACTTTTGGATCATTGGGATTTGAGTTAATATAAGCCATACTAGGTAGGGAAAATGATTAAAAAGGTATCTCAAGG
>CAZYBL010000030.1:0-11676 GCA_964645805.1 uncultured Candidatus Peribacteria bacterium
AATTTATCCATGAAAATACCTATCTATTTAGCTTTTAGCTTCATTAGCTTCTTTAGCTTGCGCTGGATATTACCAATTGCATACTTCAGGCATAAGCTAAAGAAGCTAAAAGCTAATGAAGCTGGTTATGCATTAACCTCTCCCCCAAGCTGCTCAACAGTATTATAAATAACCTCATTCATACTCAATGATTTAAGAGATTTTCGAAGGGTCTGTGCCAGCCAGCCAGTTGCGATGAACGCGGAGATTACAAACATTGCTTTCCACTCGGCCGATCCAAGTCCAAATGCTCCACGGAAGTCAGCTGTTATCAGTGCAAGAATAATAGTCATCACTGTTGATAGTGGAGCAATCCATTCTGCTTTACCGAGTCTGGATAGATTACGTTTAAGACAAAGCAAAGTTTTGTCGTGCGTAACAATTATTAATTTTTGATTTGTATTTTTGTGAATCTTAACCACTTGTGCCTGCAGATCTTCTGGTTGGGGAGCTTCGGCGACATCTGCAGAAAATTCCTCAGCAAGAAATTCTCGATCAGGTTCTTTTAGAGGAGTGAGGGAAGTTAGTGGAGAGACAATTCCGTTGAGGTTTCTTATGTTTTTAAGAGCAGGGAGTTGAGGCATAGGAGAGAGAGCTTGCATGATTAACGTTGCATTTCAAATTGATGTTTGAATGAAGATTATGTTTGTTATTAATTTGTTATGGAATGTTGGCAATTGACCGGCCAGCGCAGTAGCGCAGTAGCGCAGTAGATTTATCTGCGTCATCTGCGCTATCTGCGTAATCTGCGGTTCAGACAATTAAGCTGGTGAAGCCTCTTCGGCTGGTGCTTCTTCCGTAGGAGCTTCTGGTTCTGCTGGAGCTCCTTCTACTGGAGCTGCTGGGTCTGCTGGTGCAGCTGCGTCATCATCACCACAAGTACCACCGGCACAACCAGGATCGCTGCAATCGCCATCAAAAAACATAATACAAAGGGGAAAAAGATAGAATACAGGACTATTTTTAACTGAGATGAGGGGGTGGTGCAAGTAAATTTGTACTGAATAAGTTTTTGGTTTTTAGTTCCTGGTTTTTAGTTAAGAATTTATTAGAGAAACCAATTATTAGAAAACTAAAAACAAAAAACCAATAAACCAAAAACTTTGTTGTGTCTAGTTTTATTCAAACCCCATAGCTTCAATTGTGTTGATTTTGCTGTTTTACAGGCAAAGTGCTCATGGCACGACGTCTTGCCCTAGAAATAATATTTTCTGATGGTAAATCAATCCCATGTGATTTGATTTGACTCATATCTCCACCACTAACAACACTTCTAATTTTTCCTAATGGCTCTTATTAAATTTCTTGATTGTACTCGTCGCTCCATATTAGTCATTTTTGCTGAGTGGTGGGGTGAATGCAAGGTTATTTGAAAGTAGATTACGCTGATGAATTTATCAGCGGAATCAGTGCATGAATAATCTGCGGAATCTGTGTTTATTCAAACCCCATAGCTTCAATTGGACTCAACTTAGCAGCCTTGCGTGCAGGATAAATTCCAAACACAAGTCCTACAACTATTGCAGTAATCAATGGAAGTAATATTGAAGTCAGTGTAATTGCATATGTGACGTCACCTAAGAGCTTATTAACAATCGCAGTTAAAAGTAATCCGAATCCAATAGCTCCAATAACTCCGATTATTCCACCAATCAAGGTCAGGACAATTGCCTCAAGCAAAAATTGCAACATGATGTCGCGGCCTCTGGCACCGACGGCTTTGCGAAGTCCAATTTCTTTGGTCCGCTCAGTCACCGACACAAGCATGATGTTCATAATTCCAACTCCTCCAACTAATAGTGAGATGCCTGCGATAAGTCCGAGGAACAATGTAATACTCATCGTTACTGTTCCAATTATGTCCATAGCTTGCTCGAAAGACCGTGCGTAAAAGTCATCTTTATCAGGATCATCCTCGGGATTGTCTATGTTATGTCTTTGCCTGAGCACCGATACTATATCCCTTCTGGTTAGCTCGTTATCTCCGCCTTTAGATTGAAGTGCTATGTAATCGATATATGTACTTCGCCCCTGAATTGCTTTAGCCACAGAAAATGGGACGTAAACCATTGAATCAAGCTGTGCTGCGAGTGGAGAACCAAGCGCTTCCAGTACTCCAACGACTGTAAATTTACGAGATCCGATTGTCAGTCGCTTACCGAGCGGATTTTCGTTAGGGAAAAGATCAAGTGCAGCCTGAGACCCAAGAACAACTACACTTTTTGCGCCTTTCTCATCACCATCATCAAGCAACCGTCCTTTATCCACTTTCATAGACCAGTTAACAAATATTTCTTTGGTTGTTCCAAAGATAAATGGTGCGATTTCTTCACGTCCGTATGTAACGCGATCAGTTAAAAAGATTGCAGGTGCTACATTTTGTACGGTACTTAGGTTACTGATTGCTTCCAGGTCATCAAAAGTAATCGTCAGAACATCTTTCCCAACATCTTGCACACCTTTGGCGTGTATTTCGAAAGTGTCCCCCGAAAAACTTTCAACTTGATCTAAGATAAATCGTTCGAAACTTGCGCCAACGGAAACCATGAGGACGACCGAGCCAACACCGATGACGATTCCGAGAGTAGTTAGTAGTGAGCGGAGGCGGGAACGCTTTAGTCCTTCGAAGGCGGCCGAGAATGTATCTTTGATTAGCATTATTCGTATCTAAGAGCCTCAATAGGATGAAGTTTCGCCGCCTTCCTCGCTGGATAAAGCCCAAAAGCAATTCCCGTAATCGTTGCCATAGCAAGTGCCAGAATTATCGCTCCCAAACTAATCGCAAATTGATATTCACCCATGAATTTGCCAACTGCTTTTGCAAGCAGAAAATCAATTCCAATTCCGAATGCAATTCCTATGAATCCTCCAATTAAAGTTAGAAACACGGATTCAATAAGTATTTGAAACATAATGTCTCTACGTTTTGCACCCACTGCTTTTCTAAGTCCTATCTCACGCGTGCGTTCAGTCACAGACACGAGCATTATGTTCATGATTCCGATTCCGCCGACAAAGAGAGATATTCCTGCGATCATTGTAATAAAAACTGTCAGGCTGATTGAAACTGTTCCCAGAATTTCTTCAGCTTGCGCGGCTGAGCGAACTAAAAAGTCATCATTATCGGTCGACCCATCTTCAGGTAGTGTGATTCCGTGTCTTTGTCTGAGCAACGCTCTTACATCAGCAAACGCAATATCAAATCCATTTGCAGCCTGCAATGTATACATGTCTGCATAAGTCCGATTAGTAATCGACCTTGCAGTTGATAAAGGCATAATGATTCTGTCATCAATATTCTGGAAAAAGACCATGCCAACAGGTTCTAATACTCCGATGACAGTAAACTTTCTTCCGGCGAGTTCAATTCTTTTGCCAACTGCGTTACGCCCGAAGAAAAGATCTTCGGCAATCTCGGATCCAATGATTGCAACTGTGTTAGAAGACTCCTCATCTTTGTCGTCGTGGAATCTTCCTTCGGCTACAGAGATATTTTGGTTCAGATAATATTCGGGTGAAGAACCTACGATTCGTGGATCGGCTTCCTCTCGTCCATATTTAGCATTACCCGGAACAAAAATCACTGGTGCTACATGTTTAACAGTCGTAAGCGCGTCAATAGCTTTCGCGTCATCAAAGGTTAGCACATCAAAGTCCGGTCTTAGCGCGGAATTACCCCCTTCCGGTCCTTCATTTCCGGGAAATACCGCCATTGTCTTGGGTCCCATAAAGTCAATCTGTCCTAAAATCACACCTTCAATACTTTTTCCAACGCCAGTCATAAGGACTACGGCCCCGACTCCTATGATGATGCCTAACATAGTTAGTAGAGATCTCATTCTATTGACTGTTACTGCCTTACTGGCCGTTGATAGAAGATCGGATAGTAACATTGGTTAGAGTATTGGGGGTCACTGGTCGCTTGTCGCTAGTCGCTGGACCAGTGACCAGTGACCAGTGACAAGCGACCCACAGTTGAATCAATAGCTAACATTACTTATCAAGTGAACCCTCCTCCTCTGCTCTCCTCGTCTTAAACTTATCCGTATCCTTCGTAATCCTCCCATCAAACAGTTCAATAATCCTATCCGCATGCTCAGCCGTACTTTTTTCATGTGTAACTAATATAATTGTGTGTCCGTCCGAATGAAGATCCTGCAGAGCCTGCATAACTTGTATACCCGATTGAGAGTCCAGGTTTCCTGTAGGCTCATCTGCGAATATAACTTCCGGTTCGGTTACCAGTGCTCGTGCAATTGCAACTCTCTGCTTTTGACCTCCGGAAAGTTGGTTACTAAGGAAATTGGTTCGATCAGTCAGATCCACTGCTGCAATAGCTTTCTTTGTACGTTCCAATCTCTCCGAGGCGGGGATGGTTGGATGATAGATTAATGGAAGCATTACATTTTGCATAACTGATGCACGTGGAAGAAGATTAAATGCCTGGAAGACAAAACTAACTCGCGTTGCTCGAACTTTTGCAAGCGTATCTTCATCCATTTCATGCGCATATTTCCCGTGAAAAAGATATTCGCCCTGCGTGTGGTGATCCAGAAATCCAAGAATATGCATCAGAGTCGATTTACCTGAACCCGAAGGCCCCATGATTCCAACAAATTCATTTTTGTTAATTGTAAGATTGATATCAAAAAGAACTTTAGTCTCCAGTCCGTCGTTGAAGTAGGATTTGTAGAGGCTGCGAGTTTCGATGAGAGGGGAATCTCCGCCGTTGAAGTCGTTGTTGATAGTTCTGGACATTAGCGCAGTAGCGCAGTAGCGCAGTAGAAGTTAATTGTTAAAAGCGAGTGTAGCGAGCGTGTCAATTGTTAATTGTTAATCTTTAATTAATAGAATTATAGTCTCCCCATCTTCTACTCCCTCAACAACCTCCACGTCACCACCTTCTCCTTCCATCCCAATTTTAACTTTCCGTTCCTCAACTTCATCACCGTCAAAAAGTTTAACAATGTCTTCTCCTTCATCATTTATAAACACTGCTCGTCCAGGAATTATTACAACGTCTTCACGAAAATCGGTGTAAATCTCTGCGTCACCGGTCATTCCAATTTTCAATCTATCATCTTGAGCCGGGAAGTCGAGCTTTACTCTGTACTTAGAAACACCATCAACGTCAGTCGCAGTCGGATCAATCTCCGAAACAGTTATAACAAACTCCTCATCCGGGAATGCATCCAGGTCAATTGATCCAGTTTGTGTAAGTTTAACTCTAGGTATATCAATTTCCGCAACATGCATCTCCACTCTGTACGGCGAGGCACCGAGCATACTAAGAGCAAATTCATTTATGTCCAAACCTCCGGTAAATTCGCCTTCTTTTAAGTTAACTTTTGTAATGCTTCCATCTATTGGTGCCCGGATAATTGTATCTTCCAGCTTTGCTTTAGCTCGATTTAGTTCAGCGTAGGCCTGATTTACTTTTGCTTGCTGAGCTTGAATTTCGGTTGGCCTAGCTCCTGTTTTCTTCTTCTCAAGTTCTGCTTCCTGCTTTCTAAGCGCTGCTTCGTAGGTTTGAATATCTGCCTGGGAAGTTTCCATTGTGGTTTGAGCAGTTGCGATCTGTGTGTCGTAGTCGGCTGATGCATCGCGCATTGTCTTCAGGGTCGAATCAATTGAGGAAAGCGCATCCTGAATCGCATTACTTTGCGTAGTCAATGTGGTTTTATGGTCCTCCCTGTCGCTGTATGAATAATTGTGATAGAGATGCATATTTGCGACGAATGAATACATGTGCGAAAGGGCGGAAGAGGCATCTGAGGCCACTTCTCTGATTTTTTCAAGTTTGGTTGTCGCTTCTTTGTAGTTTTCAAATCTGGAAGGCATATGCTTTATCAACGATTCAATATCAGCAGTAGCATCAATCCTTTTCCTCTGCAAAAGTTCATACGTTGTCGGTTCGTTGTATGTTGCCGCTCTGCTTAGCGCAGAGTTTTCCAGTATGTCTTCAATTTTTCTAAGTGTTGATCGGATTTCTATAAGCTGTTCGAAAGCCTCGCTGTTTGCGGTAGATATATATCCGGCAAGACTGGTATCAGCTTCTTCTTGTAATACATCCAGCTTCTCTTTAGCTCCATCAAAAGTTGCGTGTGCAGACTCAAGTGAAGCTCTTTTGTTTTCCACTTCCGCTTCCTGAATTGCAATGTCTTCTGCGCGCGTTCCTTCTTTAAGTTCCTGAAGACTTGCACTTTGGGATGCCAGGCTTGCCTGCGCTGCTGAGACATCAGCTTCCAATGCATTATTCCTAAGATGCGCAAGCTCCTGTCCCTTCTCAACTTTATCTCCTTCTTCAACCAGTACCTGCTCAACAAGTCCGGTCACAGGAAATCTGAGCTTAAGATCATTCTCCGAAATCACAGTCCCCACAGCTTCCACAGTCTGAATCAGATCGCCTTTTCGCGCGGCTGCTTTTACAACTTCCGGTTTTTCCGGAGCGAAGATCCAAAGAAGCAGAAGAATAAATGGTACAAAAATTACCGTCAAAACAGTCAAAAGCTTCCACCTTCTGCCCACCTTCGCCAATACTCGCAAGGCGAGATTGGGCTTCGGTGGGTTCCGCATTGGTTCTATCGATTTGTCTTTCATATTGTTATTGGCTTGGGCATGTGAAGCTCCACAGAAGGGGAGTATTTTGTGTCTTAGGACATGCTTTTTGGGCGCCTCTTGAGGGACGTTTTCAGGGTACATTAATTACTGTAATTATAGCATAAAATGGGGAATTCGGCAATGTAGGGGCATGAGGCTCTATTATGGGCTTTTTGTGAGATTTATCAATGGCTTTAGGGCGTTTTTCGTGAGACGGGTCGCGGTTCCCACCCGCCTGTCTCTAGTTTATTTTTGTGAATAATTATCTGCGAAATCTGCGTAATCAGCGTAATCTGTCCGTACTGAGCCTGTCGAAGTATGGTTCAGACAATATGCCGGCAGCTGTCATCCAAAAAGGCCTCTCCAAAGAGATTGTAGAACACATCAGTTCAGATAAAGATGAACCTAAGTGGATGAAAGAGTACAGATTAGATTCACTAAAAAAATACGAATCGATGAGTTTGCCTACGTGGGGTCCGGATCTTTCCGGTTTGGATTTAGATCAGATTACTTACTATGCTCCAACGGGAATTGAAGAGACTAGTGACTGGGGAGAGCTGCCGGATGACATCAGAAAAATTTATGAACAACTTGGAATTCCAGAAGCCGAACACAAGTGGCTCGCGGGAGTTGGAGCTCAATATGAATCAGATATTATTTATCACAGTTTAAGAGAGGAATGGGAAAAGTCTGGTGTCATATTTATGGATATGGATGATGCGGTTAATGAGCATCCGGATTTGGTGAAAGAATATTTTATGAAGTGTGTGCCAAACTCTGATCACAAATTCGCAGCACTTCACGGTGCAGTCTGGTCAGGCGGAACATTTCTTTACGTACCCAAAGGATTAGTAGTCACTGAACCTTTGCAGGCTTACTTCCGAATGAATGCTCCAAATATGGGACAGTTTGAGCATACTTTGATTATTGTCGATGAAGGTGCGGAGGTTCATTACATAGAAGGATGCTCTGCTCCAAAGTATGGTAAACAAGGATTACATGCAGGGTGTGTTGAGATTTATGCAAAGGCTGGATCCAAGGTCAGATACAGTTCAGTCGAAAACTGGAGCAGAGATACTTTCAATTTAAATACAAAGAGAGCAATTGTTGAAAAAGATGCAGTGATTGAATGGGTTGGCGGTAACTTAGGCGCAGGAGTTACCATGCTTTACCCTTGTTCAGTTCTTGCGGGGGAAGGAGCGCGCAGTGATCACTTTGGAGTTGCATTTGCTTCGGGCGATCAATGGCAAGACGTTGGTGCAAAAGTCATACACGCCGCACCTCATACTTCATCGAAGATTGTTTCTAAGTCCGTTAGTAAGTCCGGCGGCAATTCTGTTTATCGTGGATTAGTTAAAATTAATGACAATGCTCACAACTCAACAGTTAGCGTGGATTGTGATGCACTTCTTCTGGATGACCAAAGTCGGGTGGATACTGTTCCGGATATAAAAGTCAGAAATAACGATGTGACCATTGCGCACGAAGCTAGAGTTGGAAAACTTAGCGGTGAAGATTTATTTTATTTAACTTCGCGGGGGATAGAGGAGGAGGATGCTAAGGCGATGATAGTTAACGGGTTTATGGAGCCGATTGTTAGGTTGCTTCCTCTCGAGTATGCGGTGGAGATGAATAGACTTATTGAGCTTGAAATGGAAAATGCGATAGGTTGATTGAGATGGCCTGCCAGCCGTAGTCTCCGCGTAGCGGAGCGAAGGCTGGAGATGGAGGGGATTGTGGGTTAGGGAGTAGAAATTAGGACGTAGGAAGGTGATTGTTAAATCGAGAGTAGTAAGTTGACTAAACTGTAATAAAAGTTTAGAATGTATGCTCATTATGCAAAATAGAGTTGAACAATTAGAGCAGGTATTAGTAGCTAGCGCGAATGCGGCGCCAACTCTGTCTGGTCGTGAATTGGTAGAGAGTATGCGTGACAGGGCTCCTGAGGCCTGTAGGTTTCTATTAAGCAGACATTCAGTGTATATCTTGGAAGGCCCTGCTAGTGAATTAACAGAAAAACTAAAGATAATAATTCGTAGACAAAGGAGAATTATGGAAAGAAAGAAGAGAGCCGATACAGTTCTTGGCGAAGCGACGCTGGATGATACAGTGATAGAAGAAAATCCCAGTTAAATTAGTTGCGAGAGAAATTTTACGATGATACAAATATCGTAGCTTTTTATGAGCGATCTAAAACTCAAAGAAAAGGCGGAAATATTAGCAAGCCCGGAAAACCCGGAGCATATAGTTACGGCTCAGAAATTAGCTGAGGAAGAACTTCCCGCTTTTGATGAAATGGGAAGGAAGATTCATTATGTTTATGTGTGATGACAGTTAACCGCCAAGGACTGGAGGGTTATTTTTTCTATCTTCAGCATCTCTGTACCAGAGTTGCTTTTCGTCGTTGGGAATAAACTCTTGATCGTTTGAGGGGTCATTTGGATCGTAATCGGGGTTTGGTATCAGTCTTCCGAGTCTAATTTCTTCAGCTCTAGTCAAATCTCCATCGTAATTATTCTTCCTCAGGCATTGTTGATGCAACGTGTGAAGCCAATCGATATGTCTATGCGGAGGGAAAGTATAAGTCCTTCCATCAATAGGGCCTTCATTAACTTCCTTTGGTGCTTGTTTTTCGGATTCACTAGGGGTTCCATCATCTTCAAATTTAAGTGTAAGTTGCCGCGGCTTTGAAGGCCTAATAAATCTTTTACATCGTGCCTGAGCTACTTTTCCAACTCGTTTAATCGAGGGCGGAAGACTTGTGTCTTCTTTCGTAGCTTCCCTGGCAGCTTCTTGTGCAATTTGGACACGTCTTTCACCAATAATTGTTTCTACATCACTAACCTGCATTTGTTCTTCAGGCTTTGGAAGACTTAGGCCATGTATTTTTTCGTGCAGTGAAGGTTGCATTGTGCTTTAAATAAGAAGGTGTCTTACACCAGAAACTATTTGATGAAGAGCAGCGCTAAGTTCATTTTCTTCTGGAGCTTGTCTTTCTAACCTATCGGCCTGGAGTGTTAACTGATCAGCTACCTCATGTTGACCCTGTTCACTCAGACGATTAGCAGCCTCTTGCACATCTTTTACTGTAGTATTCATGAATGCTGTCGGAAAAATGTTAAACATACTATACACCCAGAGTAAAATAAATCAATCCCCAGTTTTTGGCTTAAAATTGCAAAACGCGTGGTTTCTCCATGCAATAATTATATATTAGGTTATATTGTTTGTGATATGGAGGAAGTGATTAGCAAAGGCACGCATGTATTTAAAGATGAGAAGGTTCATCGGGTTATTGTCATAGATGACAATCGACACTCGACCAGCCTTCGCCAAGGCTACGGTCGGCAGGCAATCGACCTTCAACTTGATCACAGTGATGCGAAGATTGAAGTCTTGGTTAAGAAAAATGCCAAACTTAATTTAAAAATCTTTTCTAAAGGTGGAACGATTAAGTTAAGAAGTAAATGTGAAGAAAAGGGAGAGTTAAAGTTAGATGGAATGTTTCATGCGGTTGATGATGACATTCAGGAGGTAGACGTAAGTTGTAATTTTAGTGAGAAAGATTGTAAGGGGGAAGTTGTTTTGAAGGGAGTGGCAGAGGGAAGAAGTCAGGTTGTTTGTAAGGGGATGATGACCATTGGAAAAAAAGAAAAAAAGAAAAAAAGAGATAAAAGAATCGTTAACAAAAAAATTAGAGCGCCCCTTCGTGGGCGCGAAAAAGAATCCAAAAGTGGGTTCAAGGGATTTTTAAAAGAGGATTTTTTGGTGTTGGATCCTGAGGCAAAAGTCGATTTAGTTCCGGGACTGGAGATAAAAAATGATGATGTAGTCGTTAGTCACTCTGCTAGCGTCAGGCGCATTGATCCGGAGGATCTGTTTTATTTTGCTTCGAGAGGGGTTAGTGAAGAGGAGGCGAGAAAGATGTTTGTTGAGGGGTTTTTGGTTGCTGGTTGTTAGTTATTAGTTAGCTCTTGTTCGTAATCTTACCTATCAGGACTTCTATTTCTGCTACTAAACGTGCCAGTTCCAATGTTTTATTTTTTCCTAACTCATGCAACCATGTTTGTACCTCTTGTTGTATTTCCTCAAATAATTCATCGAATTCATCCAATCTTTCTTCCGGGATTGCTCGAATTGCTGCCAATAGAGTTGTGTCATTCTCTGGCAGACGATCTAACCAAGCATTTATTTTTTTTCGCATATTTTCGAGAAATTCGGAAAATTTGTTTTGATCCTCTTCCGGGAGTTCAGGCAATGCGGATACTGTAGAGCTAAGCACTGTAAGTCCTTCACACGCATGAAATCGTTTATCAGGTTCCATAGGGTCCGGATTTTTGCTCTCTTGATAAATAATGTCAAGGAGATGAGGTGTAATTTTACCTGTGTAGCCGGGGTTCGCGAACCCCGGCTGCGCTCGTGATTTTTGCGCAGCAAAAATCACACCATCGCAGAGTGGAGAAGCTCTCGGGTGATAGCCCCCGAGCAATCAAGTTACATGATGACACTAAAAATGCTATCGGTCAGAGCATGTAGATCGCTTACGCTTTGACAATTGACAATCAACATTCGACACGCTCACTACGTTCGCTTTCAACAATGTCGATTGTTGACAGCGCCGAAGGCGCGTGTTGATTGTCGAGAACCACGCGAAGCGTGGTGTGTCGATAGTCCGAGCGAAGCGAGTTTCCCTGGTAAGGAAGTGTTCCATCCGCAGGTTCTCCTACGGATACCTTGTTACGACTTGCTCCCAATCAGCAGTTTCACCGTGGTACGGCCTTCGAAAAGTAACCGTCCTTCGGGCGCCCCTGCCTTTCATGAGTTGACGGGCGGTGAGTACAAGACCCAGGAACATATTCAACGTGACGTAGCTGATTCACGTTTACTAGCGATTCCAACTTCATGAAGTCGAGTTGCAGACTTCAATCCGAACTGAGACCGGTTTTTTGGGATTGGCTCCCCCTCGCGGGTTCGCTGCCCTCTGTACCGGCCATTGTAGCACGGGTGTTGCCCCAGACGTAAGGGACACGCAGATCT
>CAZYBL010000031.1:0-11514 GCA_964645805.1 uncultured Candidatus Peribacteria bacterium
ATTGTTCCTTTATCTTGCTTATCTCTGGATCACCCTTCCGGATATTGATGATCCGACTAAGCTTATTGCCTCACAAAGTTCAGTAATCACAGACAGAAATGGAGTAGAACTTTATAGATTATTTGCCGAAGAAGATCGCACGTTTGTTAGCGGAGAAAATATTCCAGATCATATGAAACAGGCGATTATTTCGATTGAGGATGAGAGATTTTACGAAAGAGGATGCCTGGATACAAAAGCCATTATGCGTGCAGTTCTATTGTTTGGGCGCGCCGGAGGAGGTTCAACTATTACAAGACAGCTCGCGAGAAATGCTTTGGATTTATTCAAAGAAAACAGATATCAGCGAAAGCTTAAAGAAGTGGTTCTGGGTTGCCAGCTTGAATCCAGATTTACAAAAGACGAGTTGCTTGAACTTTACTTAAACTGGATTCCTTTCGGACAAAATGCTTACGGAGTTGAACAGGCAAGCCAAGCTTACTTCGGGATTTCTGCATCTGATCTTAGCCTTGCTCAGTCAGCTGTACTTGCCTCTCTTCCACAGCGTCCTTCGTATTTCAATCCGTACGGCAAGCATGTGCATACGGAGGCAGATCCTGATATTCATCAAAAAGTTATTGATGGAGAGATCAAAAAGTCCTCGCAGATTCCAGATGATAAGATTTCAATTGGTTTACTTGGCGATTTAGTGGGCACGGGGTCTGTGACACTTTATGTAGGAGGACGTACTGATCAGGTTTTGCAAAATATGGAAGATCAGGAATTTATTACAGAACAAGAAAGATTAGTTGCGCTTGAGGAATTAGAAGATATGGAGTTTCAACCTTCACGTGAGAATATTCGGGCTCCACATTTTGTTCTTTGGATTAAAGAAGAGGTTGAGGGAATGCTAAAAGCAACCAAAGAGGAGAATTTGTTTGAACAAGGAGGACTTATCATAGAAACAACTTTGGATTGGGATATGCAGGAAGCTGCAGAAGAGGTAATAGAATTCCATCGCGAAGATATCCTGAATCGATTCGGAGCATACAACATGGCACTTGTTGCAATGGATCCCTCAACGCGCGAAATCCTCTCATACGTCGGCAATATGGATTATGAAGATCAGGAACATGGAGGAAAGATTGATATGGTCCATGCGCCAAGGCAACCGGGGTCAAGCTTTAAACCATTTATTTATGCATCAGCATTCATGAACGGATATAGCCCTGCGACTCCCATCTGGGATGTTCCAACAAAGATTGGCGATAACGAACCGCAGAACTTTGATGGGGAATTTAAGGGTCTACTCACGATGAGGCAGGCGCTTGGAGCTTCCAGAAACATCCCCGCTGCAAAAACATTTTTCCTTGGAGGAGGGGAGGAAAAGATACTCAGGTTAGTCAGAGACATGGGAGCGCCCGGTCCGCTCATAATGAAATCAGAATTAGCCATGGAACGTGAAGATGGGTTTGATTATGGATGGCCTTTAGCGCTTGGAGCCGCAGAGACGTCGCTGATTGAAATGGTTCAAGCATATGGGACGTTTGCATCAGGTGGGGAGACAGCACCAGTTGTTCCAATTAAACGAATCACAGACAAAAAAGGTAACATTCTTTATGAAGGTGAGGAAGAAATCAAAACAGATTCAGTATTGGATGAGAGAGTTGCATACCAGATTACATCAGTCTTGAGCGATGAGTGGGCACGTCCGGAAGAGTATTGGAGAACTCAGCTTACAATCCCCGGGTATCAAACGGCTGCAAAGACTGGAACCAGTAACAAATGTCTTGAGTGGGAGGATGAAGAAACTTGTTTGCTTAGAAAACCGGATAACGCGTGGCTTCTTGGTTACACTCCAAATATAGTTGCAGGTGTTTGGGTTGGAAATGCGGATAGCAGTGCTATGTACGAGAAGGCGGGGGGCTTAAATACCGCAAGTCCTATCTGGCGTGATTATATGATGAGGGTGCATAGAAAGATTGAAGAACCAGAAACTAGGTTTGAATCTCCAAAGGGAATCGTCCAACCTCAGATTTCCATGCTTTCTGGCGAGTTCCCTACGGAATGCACACCTGTTCATCTTAGGAGAGCGGATGTCTTCCTAAAAGAAAACGCTCCGTCCAAGCAAGATCCTGCTTGTAAGAATCTAACTGTTGATAAACTAACTCATCTCCTTGCATCCGATGAATGTCCTAAGGATGCACAAGAAGAAGGGGACTTCTTGGTTGCTCAAAGCTTACTCCCCAAGCGTTGGCCTAAGTGGGAGGAAGGAGTTCAAACATGGATCAGCGAACAAATGGAGATTTGGTATGGTGATCCTACTCATTCGGGAGCAATTATCCCACTGCCAATTGCTCCAACTGAGGAATGTAAGTTAGATCTCACTCCAGGGAGACTTAATAAACCTGAATTGGAGATCAAATCCCCGCAACCTGGTGGAGTTGCTTCATATCCAGCGTTTAGTCCTAAGATCAAGTACTCTGTTGGCTCATCGGTAAAGCAAGTTGTGTACAAGGTTGATGGAAAACGGGTTAAGAAATTTGAAGAAGAACCATTTTATGGCACTCTCCGTGTTCCTCGTTCAATCAAAAAATCAGGAATCCATGCACTTTCTGTCACGCTTACAGATGAATACTTTAATGTGGTAACAAAAACGGTTTCATTTAGATTTGATGAAGATAAAAAGAGCCCGACTGTTCGATTGATCAAACCCAGCAAAGATATTTCAATTAAATCGGAATCAGAAATTGAAATTAAAGCGGAGGCGAACGATCCAGATGGAGCAATTAAATATGTTCAGTTCTATCTGGGCGATACTTTACTCTCAACTAAGCCTAAAGAACCTTTCGAGCTTAGCTACACTATAGGTTTACCGGATGGAGTATATAAACTTAGAGCAGTTGCGGAGGATTTGGCAAAGAATAAAACGGAAGATTCAATCACAATTACGATTGGTGAAGGTGGATCAGGTCCTTCGGAGCCATCAGGCAACCCGGTGATATTGGAACCAGCTGGAAATTTAGAAATTAAAGTCGGAGACATTGTAAATGTTCATATTGATGCTCCAAAAATTGGTGGGGATATTAGAAGACTCAAAGTTGTAGTTGAGGGTGGAGTAATTTCCGGTCAGGATGAACTATTGAATATCACGGAAGGTGAAGGGGTTTATAAACGAGTCTGGAAAACTGATCGGGCGGGAGAGTTTGTGATTAGGTTATTGACTGAGGACTCGGGTGGGGTTGAGAAAGAGTGGGGGAGGAAAAATATTAGGGTTGATTAGGTATTTGGGGTATTGGGGGTCGCAAGTCACTAGTCACTGGTCACAGGTCGTAGCTGCGATTCGAAAATCGCGGCAGTTTTGGTTGTTGGTTGACAATAAAGTGAAAAAGTTAAAAGTTAAAAGTGAAAAGTTTTTTTAAAAACACTTTTAACTATTCACTTTTCACTTTTAACTTAAATTGCTGCTGCAACCTCGTCAGTTATGTTGGCGTTGGTATGAACTTCAGAAACATCTTCATCAGCTTCCAGTTCTTCCACAAAACTCATGAGCTTTTTAGCTGACTCCGCATCCGAAATATCCGCATCCTGCTTTGCGACGTATTTAAGCCCCGATTCCTCAACTTCTAATCCTGCAGCCTTAAGTGCATCACGGACGCGTGGCCAGTCTGCAGGTCCGGTTGTAACGCTAAGAGTTCTGTCACTCACTTCAAAGTCTTCAGTACCCGCGTCAATCAGTTCAAGCTGAAGATCATCGGTCAATTCATCATTCAGCTTCGCAATCACTACTCCTTTCTTCTCAAACATCCACATAACAGATCCGCTTTCAGCCCATTTTCCTCCTTTCTTTTCGATTGTGGATTTAACAGAGCTTAAAGTTCGGTTCTTATTATCCGTCAAACACTCAACGATAACAGCAGTTCCTCCCGGTCCGTAAGCCTCGTAAGTTACTGCAACGGTTTGTTCACCTTTAAGTTCACCAGTTCCTTTCTTTACTGCTCGATCGATATTCGCATTGGGAACATTTTCTGCTTTTGCGTTTTCAATTGCAGTCTTCAGGCTAGCATTCATCCCCGGATCACCACTTCCTCCTTCGCGTGCTGCAATCTCGATCAATTTTGCATGTCGCGTAAAAATCTTGCCGCGCTTTGCGTCGGCTGCTCCTTTTTTATGCTTGATGCTGGCCCATTTACTATGACCGGACATGGGGGAGTATGGTTATGATTGAATAAAGATTATCTGAGGCAATTTGTTGAATTGAGCGTCACTAGTCGCTGGTCGCTAGTCACTAATAAATGACTAGAGACGAGTGACGAGTGACCAGTGACTATTCGTGTGGGGAAAGAACAGACAAAAAAATTAAATTGAACTATTTTCTATACGCAAGCATTCCCATATACCTCGCCCTCTGCACCGCCTCCCTCAGGCATTTCTGATGACGTAGGCATACGCCGGTGTAATAGCGCTGCCTAATGCATCCGAAGTAATCGACGAAAGGTTTGATAGTTGGATAATCCTTATAATCAATATACTTGGCACCTCCGCTATGGCAGAAAGGACATTTTTTGAGTCTGGGATCACCGCGACGTTTTTGATCGGATTGTTGGTGCATGAGTTAGTTAGGTTAGGTAGGTCAGGTAGGTGAGGTAAGTTAGGTAGGTTAGTTGTTAGATATCAAGCTCATCATCAGAAATTAATTTTTCTAATTCCTCCGCCAACTTATCTTCCTCGATTACAGGTTCATCTTTAACAGTAGGCTTCGGCTTGGTAACCTTCTTCTCTTCTTCCACTCTTTTTGCCTGCCTCTTGGCTTTCGCTGCTACTTTGCGCTTGAGTTCTTCTTCTTTCTTAGCTTCTTTCTTTTCATCTTCTGTCTTTCGTTCCTTAAGCCACTTCTCGTAACTCTCAGAGAACTTAGTAATCTCGTATCCTTTTGGAGGCTTGATGATTAGATTCCTGAGAATCTTAGGTGAGATCCTAAGCTGCTCGGATACTTCTTTAAGTTTGGAAGGATCCATCTCGTAGTTATAAATAATATAAATTCCTTCTTGATATCCTTTGATTGGATAAGCTAATCCTCTTTGGCCCCAAACGTCCTTAGAGACCTGCTTGGCCCCAGCTTCCTCAAAGAGTCCCTCGACTTCTTTTTCAGCATCCTGCTGCTCCTTTTGATTTAGAGGAAAAGGCAGCAAAACGCAGCATTCATAAAGCCTTGTATCAAGTTCGGTGGTTTCATCAGTTTTAACCATACGATTTGTGGGTAATATCCAGTCGGCCTAGGCCAACGGGAAAATCGTCACAGGGGAGCCTATATGTCATATATCAGGTGAGTCAAGTTGTTATTCAATTTAATCTTGTGCAGCTTTATTCCCAGGTGTACGATCGCTCCCCAATGGTTAAAAATGACGACACTTCGGCTTCGCTCAGTGCAGGCGATCTAAACGGCTCTTTTGATGACCTGACAAACAGGGAGATTCTTAAATTAATCATGGATGAGATTATGTGTGTTAGGAATGGTCTTAAAGAAGATGTATCTAACTTGGGAAAAAATCTTAGAAAGGAAATGAGAGACGGCTTTAAGAAAGTCAATAAAAGGATTGATAATCTGAATTTCAAAGTCGATCAGAACTGCATGTGTTTTATGACAAATCTTGATTCAATTGATAAGCGGGTTACAAAGCTCGAGACTGCAGCTGTGTAAGTGTTTGCTTGAACTATTTTTTATATTGGGTACCATAGCACCCTATGGTTGCGGCTAGTGAATTACTGAATTTAAATGCTTGTGCAACATGCCCTGAGCAATGCACCTTTGGGCCTAAGAAGCGCACATTGCCGGAGCTTGCTAGGTATGTAAACGAGAGTCGTATCGCTATGACAATTTTTGTCTCTAATGATTGTCCAGCAAGGATCAGACTGCCTAGAGGATCTGATAACAAGAGAAGAGATTAATGTGTTAATGAGTTTTATTGCATTTGTAGTTGCACATTAAAGCAATAATTAAAAGCCCAGTCGGAAGCAACAACTGCCTATCAAACGATTGTCCATTTAACAAATATTCAGCATTTGATGTGAGGGTGTAGACGGCGAGGATTAGGATTAGGGATGCTACGGGCCAGATTATTAAAGATAAGTTTTTAGTTATTAGTTTTTGGTTATTGGTTAATATTAAGATTAATGCTACTGGGAGGATTGGCCCGATTGATCCACCGGTAAAGATTACTTTAATAGCTTCGGGGATTGCACCTTCTTGAATCCCAAGTGCGAAGTCGGTGCTGCCGTGGGGGGAGAGGGGGATGCCTTTTATAGTTGCTAAGATTGGCCAGAGGAGGGATAGGGATAGAGCTATTGGAAGTACTTTATAAGTTATTAGTTTTTGGTTTTTAGTTGTGTTAGTAATGATCATTAGGATCCATGGAATAAGACAGAATGGTAATCCTTCGCTTTTTGTCCAAACACAAGCTGCAACGAAAAGTGCTGATAGAAGTATCCATTTGAATTCATTAGACTTTTGATAAAGTAGGAAGCATCCAAAAGATAAAAGTGCGAATAAAGTCAGAGTAATATCTGCATAGCTTCCCCCCAGATGAATTGCGAAGAGTGGAGTTGTTGCAATCAGAGTCAAAGCGATTAGTGATGCCAGGTTTCCTCTAAGTTTTCTAATAATTAAGAAGAGTGCTGCAAGTGCACTTAAGTTAAATAAGAAATGAATCGTGTTTGCTGCCCGATCATTCCATTGAGGCTGCAATTGTTGAGTTGTAATTTGTAGTCCGTGGTATAAAAATGGATAATGAGGCTTGGCAATCAGTCCATTAGAATCATCGAATATTATTCGTTGTTCATAAAAAGATATTTGCGCACGGCCGTTCCAGTTTGTTGCGGAGTCGTAGTGGAAGGTCGGCAAAATTGTGGAGTGGGAGAAGGAGTAAATGAGGGTAATAATAAGTAAGATTGCGCATAGCGCGGTTGCGGCTCCGTAGAGACGCCCCACCGGGGCGTCTGTGCGGAGCGGTTCCCCCAGACGTCCTGATAGGACGTCTGTACTACGGCGGGTGTATTGCCCGCGTTTCATTTCAAATAAGAAAAGTCCAATAATTATTATCAGGTGTAGACCTAGAAGACTGAATGATGAAAGTGGGATTTTAAATAAAGTCAGGGCAAATATTATTAAAGTATTTGTAAAAGTTGCTAATGGGAGTGAGAGAATGAGGCGGAGGAGCCCCTTGGGAAGTCCGATTATTCCAAGCAGTAACCAGCCTTCCAAAATGAGGAGTAGAGTTAGGCCGAGGAAGATAGAGAGAGAAGTCATTATTAATAAACGTTAATTCGTTAATTCGTTAATTCGAAAAATTATTGAACCATCTGGGAATTCTTTGGTTTTTTCTGCATTGCTTGTATCGCATTCAAGTGCATACCGCTCGAGGATAAATTTGGATGTACCATTAATTGCAAGCGGATATGCGGCGTACTTAAGAAGTGTTTGGAAATAAGAATTCCCATCGGTACAAAGTTGGATTGATCTGATATTTTCTGACTCCAGAAATTCCGCAATCTCATAAGTTGATCCTGCGGTTTCGTAAGTTTTGTTGTAAGACCAATCGGACAAATGCTTTTGTGTGTATTTAAGTGTATCTAATGAGAATCTGGCATTAGAAAGAAGAATAATTATTAAAATGATTATCAATCCAAGCTGTTTGCGTTTGAGTATTAAAGAACCTATTAGAATTATCGCGATTAAGATCGTAAGGATTAATGTAATCGGGATTCCCAAGAATCTGTAACCTGTTAATCTGTGATATGAAGAAGGTGTGAAAGGTTCGGGTGAGAAAAATTGTTTTAGTCCGTCTATGATCGATGCGCTTCCTCCGATTCCTATGCTTTTCAAGTTTTGTGTTCCATCAAGATTAGTAATCAAATGCAGCTTGTAACTTCTTTCTCCTCCTCTCCATCCGCGTGTAGGGGATAAGGGAACAATTGATTCGACGTCATTACCTTCTGGCAACTTGGCAAACAAGATATCTCTGGGATTCACAGACCCATCATCATCTAAAAATAAAATATAAAGAGAAATCGGATGGGTCGAGGAGTATTCAACATTCAAATCAGCCCCTTCCCCCTTTAAATCAATGTGTGCATGTGCGATTTCTTCGGATAATTGCTCCTGAAGTTGGGTCAAGGATGCCGGTTCAGGCTCAATAACCACTCCTGCAGCGGCTGCAGAGGGGATCAAGAAAGCCAATGCAAAACTTAAGTGGAGCATGAATAGATTGTAGCTGATTTATGGGTGTACAAGGTGTCACCATTCTGATATCTTACTTTCCCTGATATGAATTTAAAACAAAAATTAAAGGCTCTTGAAAGGTGGTTCTCTGAGAAATCACATTTGATTAGTCTGACCTACTTCTATTCAAGGCGTAGAAGTTTTCATCCCCTTATGCCTCGTATGGGGGATGTGTATTTGGCTAAACTTGGAATCAATGTTGGAAGTGAAACCAATAAGCTAAGGCCTGTTCTGGTTTTTCAGGGCAAAGATAAATACTTGAGATTTTCTGGGACTGTCTTTGTTTTTCCAATTTCAAGCAATATTGAAAAGAAGAGATGTCGTGTTTTGTTTGAAGAAGACGATGTTGAAGCAGGTAGAGTCAAACAAGGCTCAATTTTGGTGCAACAAGGACGTACAATTTCTACATTTAGATTGGGGCATAAAATGGGAAGAATAAAAATTAAAAAGCTAATCGAAATTAAGCACATGTTCAATAAGTTTCTATATAAACAAACTCCCCTCGAGGATTTTAAGCCAAGAGGGGGACAAGGACATAAGTCCTCAGGGTAATCATCATCCTTTAAAACTACCTACAGTTTATAGTATTTATTAGAAAAATCAAGTATATATGGTTATCATCTTGTGCGTATAAGCCACCGTAGCTTCCTCCTTCGCCAAGGCTTCGGAGGACAGGCAGTTGGTAAAGCGCTCCGTACCCTGTTTAATAGGCCACCGTAGCTCAGTTGGTAGAGCACCTCCATGGTAAGGAGGGGGTCACGAGTTCAAATCTCGTCGGTGGCTCCATTGCAATATTTGGAAGAGGATGGGAGCCATGGGTACAAACCCCAAAAATGGCTCCAATAAGCCAAAAAATAGGTCTTGACTTATTTCCAATTAGTATTATCATGGTATTTAGCTCTTTTGCAATATTGGTAGGTAGTCCTCTGTGTTTAGTTGTGAGTTTTTTGGAGCAGGTATGAGCACAGAGGTTCTACCTGCGCTAATTTCCTTCTTATTTGAGGAATGTCCGATGTCTATTTTGGAGTGGCTGAAAAGCCAGGACGAGTTCGTCGATGTCGAGTTGGTAACCGCTGGCTCGAGGGAGAACAATGGCTCAGAGTTCCGCAAGCCCGGTCTCTGGGCGCGAAATGCAGGTGGGAAATCGTTTCGAGTTACACTCGAGCGCAATCCCGCGGAAGACTACTTCGTGGTTAAACCGGATATGATAGAACCATACGAAGGCTGTGGTCTCATGGGTGCGTCCGGACTCGAGGACATCCCGGGCAAAATCATTCGATTTGCCCAGGAGAGCGGTGGATGGGTTGCGTTTACATCGGAGGATGTGGACGTAAGTGAACGTGCATTGGGCGATATGGTCCAACTCGGTTTCCTCCACCAAGAAGAAGACGGACGATACCGAGCCACATACGGATTTGTGGCCGACATGTTCATGGTCTCGTGCATCGAAGCCGGGATCAGCGCATCGTTCGCAAAAGCGTAGGAGTCGCTCTGTTCATTAATTTGGACAGAAGCAAGAGAGGCCGGTAACCATTCCGGCCTTTTCTTTATGTAATTGTTTCCTGAAAATTATTCTTTAAACTTTAAAGAAGCCCTCTTCACCCCCTCCAAGCAAAGCATCGCACACTTCATCCTCCTTTTACTAATTGGAACCCCAAGCATTTTAAGAATATCTTCCTCGGAAACTTCCAAAGCTTCCTCGACCGACATTCCTTCAAGATTCTCCCAAAAAATCGACATAGCTCCCAGGCTTATCGCGCACCCGGACCCTTCCCATCCTGCATCTTTGATAATGCCATCTTTAATTTTTAGACTTACCGTGAGCCGATCGCCGCAGGCTAAGTTCACTTCTTCGTGCGAGACTGTAGGACTACTCAGAGCCTTCTTCCCGCGAGGGTGCTTGAAGTGGTCGAGGATGTTTTCGGCGTATAAATCCATATTATTTAAATAAATCGATAACTTCCTCAATCTTCGGCTTCACTCTCATAATCTCCTCCTCAGTGTTATAAATCCCAACACTCAACCTCGTCGAAGCTTCCACTCCAAATCTTCTATGCAGGGGCTGAGCGCAGTGGTGGCCAGCTCGTAAACAGATTCCTTTTTCACCCAGTAAATCAGTCAAGTCGTGTGGATGAATATTATCAAAAATAAAACTAATGCAACCAGATCTATTAGGTATGGTAGGTAAGGTAGGTGAGGTAGGTACGGTAGGTTTGCTGCCGAGGATGGTAAGATTTTTTATGCTGCTGAGTTCAGAGAATGCTAATTGAATTAGCTTGTTTTCATGTTCCTCAATATCTTTCCAGTCGAACTGACTTAACCACTCAATTGCAGTCTTTAATCCCACAGCTTCAGCAACCGGCGGAGTGCCGGCTTCGAATTTTTCGGGAAGTTCAGCGCATGTAAAGTGATCAGAAGTAACTTCTCGTATCATTCCTCCTCCTGTTTGGTACGGAAGCATGGATTCAAGCAGTTCTTTTTTTCCATAAAGCACACCTATTCCCATTGGTCCGTAAATTTTATGTCCGGAAAATACCAAAAAGTCGCAATCAAGCTCAGTTACGTCGATTTGATGATGAGCTGCGAGTTGTGCAGCGTCGACAAGAACTTTAGCTCCAGCTTCATGTGCTTTGGAGATAACTTCATTAAGCGGAGTATGCACTCCAATTACATTACTTAAGCCAGTAATTGAAATAAGTTTCACATTTCCTTGTGCGAGCACATCATCAAGTTGGTCTATTCTAAGATTTCCATTGTCATCAATATCAATCCAACTGATTTCACATCCTGTTTCATCTGCAATCTGCATCCACGGAGTTATATTGCTGTGGTGTTCAAGAATTGTTGGAACTACTTTGTCATCCTCGCTTAAGTTAGCTTTGCCCCAGCTTTGTGCAACCAGATTAATACTCTCGGTTGTTCCCTTAGTGAAAATTATCTCCTCGGGATTTTTAGCATTAATAAATTTTCTGACTGTATCACGTGCATCCTCGTAAAGATCAGTAGCTTTTTCGGCTAGAGGATGAAGTCCGCGGTGAACATTGGCATTACTGGTACTGTAAAACTCAGAAATTGAATCAATTACAACTCGAGGGTTTTGGGCTGTGGCTGCATTATCTAGATAGATAATTTCGGAGAGGATTGGGAATTGGCCTCTAATTACGGATAAATCTAATGTCACAGGGTATTTATAACTCTTTAATTGGAAGAATTCCATTTATTTCTGATTATTGCTAGGCTATTTGCACTTATGAAAA
>CAZYBL010000032.1:0-3387 GCA_964645805.1 uncultured Candidatus Peribacteria bacterium
TTCGGACGTCGGACGTAGGACGTCGGACGTAAGATGTTCCAGAGTACAGTCCTGTTCTTGTTTTGCAGACGTAAATTTAAATCCTCCTTTAGCTTCTATTGTCGAACCCATCTTGAACTTCTTGCTATCCGCTAACTTCTTCATAAGCTTTACGTGCTTTTCTGCAGGATGAATTGTGCCCTCCGAATTAATTGATTTGATGCATGCGCGCATTAGTGGCTCGAGCTTAGAGTCAGGAAGTTCTGCAAGCTCATCGACTACTTCTTCGTAAGTTTTATCAAGTAGCTTACGCTTGGTTGCCAGAATCGCATTCTTCTTATGCATTTGCGCAGCATTTTCTGCTTTAGCCTTAAGCTGAGATTTTTTAGTTTCTTTCTGGCGTGCGATTTCTTGTTTACGCACTGCAACAGTTCGTTCGCCTTCTTCTCTGATTTTAGTTAAGCCTTTCTGATGAATGCTGCGCGCATCGATGATCTTTTGATCTGCCTGTTGGGTGATAGCGGTGAGAATATCCTGTAAAGACATATGAGTGGTTGGAAGTATTGGGGGTCACTGGTCACTGGTCTCTGGTCGCTAGTCAGTTCATCATCTGGAAGACCAGTGACTAGTGACGAGCGACTAGCGACTTATCCCAGAATCCCACCCTTGAAGTTATTAAGCATAAAGAATGAAATAAGAAATCCCAGCAGTGCGTAAGTTTCGACCAAAGCGGCCATAGTAATTACCCGTCCTGTCATCTTGTCGTCCTTTGCAAGCATGTGCATACCTGCGGCACAGACTTTTGACTGGTATGGTCCGGATGTAACGCAAGTGAAAGCGACAGGTAATGCTGCGGCCAGGATTGCGATTCCTTGGCTAACGCTGATTGCGACTTCGCCGGAAATTACAGGTGCGTAGTTGAAGATGAACAAAAGTGCGATAACCATTCCGTAAAGACCTTGCGATCCGGGCAGAACCATCAAAGTAATTACTTTACCTGCAAGGTCAGGCTTTTCGGTCAAAAGGCCCGCGCCTGCCTGTCCAGTCACGGAAACTCCGATGATGGATCCTATACAGGAAACAAAAGTTGCGATCGCTGCTCCAAAGAAGGCGAATGCAAGGCCCCACTGGACTTCGCCAGCATGGGTAACGGCTGCAACAGCTTCAGGTTCTTGTGCGAAGACAGCGATTGGGGCTAAGGCTCCTGCAGCGATGAGTATAGAACGTTTCATGGTATGAAGGGGGGAAAGAATTGAGAATTGAGAATTAAGGTCGAGGTCTAAATCTTTGAAGTCTTTGAGTTATTTCAAGCTTTACTGGAGTAGCATTCATTGAGTCTTTTGGTTCTGCATCTTGCATATCCAATTCTGCTCTGATATGTGCAATAGCACTTTGAAGCTTAGGATTTGCAGATGAGACTGCTTCCTCAGCATCTTTCAATTCCTGCAGCATTTCCTTGAGTCTAATTTCCTCTGGATCGCGCTCATCATTTGGCGCAAGTCTGCTGCGGAGTCTGCTTGCATCAGAAATTGGATTTATTAGAGGCATTTCTCCTGCTCTCGTTTCGCCTAATTTGTCTCTAACTACTTTAACCGTCGCAACAAGTTGTTCCATTGCTTGATAAAATGCTGCTTCGTGTCTTTCGAGCATCATACTTAGATGAGCTCTTTCTTCTGCCGATAGTTCTGTTTCTAATACTGTGTACATGGGAGGTGAAGTGAAAAGTAAAGAGTGAAAAGTGAAAAGTTAATTGTTAGATAGTAGATCTTTTGAAGGGCCTAAATGCTTTACCTCCGCCTTCGAAAAATTGACTAAAGAATTCAATAAACTGCAGACGGCCGGAGTGGATGAAGCTTCCGAGAGTGTTTAGTGCTATAGAGATTAGATGGCCTCCGCAGAAGATTAGAATAATTGCAGGAATTGCTATAAAGATTGGCAATAGTTTTCCAACCTCAACTGCAACCTGATTAACTGCCATTGCAATCGCTCCTGTAACTAATCCTAATGCTAGGATTCTTAGGTAGCTCAAGGTATTACTTAGCATGCTAATTGAAAAGTTAAGAACTCCGATTGCTCCCATTAATGGCCTTAGGAACCATTTGAATCCGTGGCCTTTGCCCCAGACCAGGAGGATGATTGCTGCATAAAGAGTGAGTAGTGTGTAGTGGGTAGATAGTGTTATGTGAGTTATGATTGCACCCAGAAGAATATGCGGAGTGAAGTCGAGCCAGAATGCGGCGGCGCGCTTCCCATGTAACCACTTATGAAGCCCGGCAAGGAACATTCCATAAAAGAGGTGAGTTAGCCCCAATATTAACGAGAGATTCTGGAGAAATGTAATGCCGGATTGTGTGTTTAGGTTCCAAATTTGGCCTCTAAACAGCAATTCACCTTCGGCTGTAGTTTTAGTTAAAAACGCCGGGACCTGGGAAGGTGCGAGGCCGAAGTATCCTCCAAATGGAATGGAAACTAATATTGTAATTATTCCACCAAGAAATAGCGTCCACACGAGTCTGGATTCTCTCATTCCAAGTTTCTTTTTAAAGATGGCGATTCCAAAAACAGTTGCAAGCACTGCGCCATATCCTGCATCGGTCAGACATAATGAAAAGTAGAGTGCAAAGAATGGCATGAGTGATACGGTCGGATCAAATTCGTAATGAAGAGGTAGACCATAAAGAGTTGTAACGCTCTCAAATGGAGCTACTCCTTTTGAATTCCAAAGAGCAACCGGAGGTTCTTCTCCTTCTTCCGGTTTAACTTTAAGCAGTGCAACCGCGGGGCCAACATCCTGAAGACGTTGTTCGAGTTGATTTAATTTTTTCCTTGGAACCCATCCAAGGATTGTCGAAGTCTCTTCTGTTAAACTCATAGACTCACGCGCTTCCTGTTTTTGATCAAGCCAAGTCATAAATTGTGCGACTTTTACAAGGTTGGGAAGCTCAACCGAGAGCCTTGTTCGTTCTTTTGAATTCTTTTCATGCGTATTTTGCATTTCTTTCACATGCATTATTGCCTGTTCATAGAGTTCAGAAGCTTTTCCTTCAAGTTTCGGAAGCTCAACGTTTGTCCATCCATTGGCGCTTGAAAGCTCTTCAAATTTTTGTGCATCTTCTTTCCATACATGTGCGATGCAGTGGAGTTTCCCTCCGACATTATTCACTTCATTGAGTTCAATTTTAATATCACCGATATCTTTCAGAAGCCCTTCAAGTTTTGCTTGTGGAATAATTCCTTCAATTATTACGGTTGTCTCGGACTCATGCGGAATATCCAACATGTAGGGGAGTGGTTTCCAGGGCTCCAAAACTTCTGAGATTTTTAGTGACTCTTTAATTTGCCTCTCTGCCTCTGTGTCCTGCTCCTCAAGTTCATGAAGTCTATCAACAATTCCTCTCACGTCAGTGT
>CAZYBL010000032.1:3397-11497 GCA_964645805.1 uncultured Candidatus Peribacteria bacterium
ATGGATAATGTCTCTTTCATTAGAATGCTTCCTTATTACTGCCAGAGTCTCTTTGGAAGCTGACTCTTTGAGGGTAGAAATTGCGAACTTGAGTTCCGCTGTGCGAAAATTAATTTCGGTATGGTCCACTTTAACAGGATCTTTTGCTTCTGCGATTTCCATAACCCCCTCCTTATGTAATGTTTCAATCAGCTGCTCTTTTGCAGTTTGATGTGAAATTATGGCCACTTTTTGCATGCTAACGACTGCCATACTCAGAAAGGATTGGTGAATCAGAATTTGTCATGTCAGACACAAGATTCGAAACGGTCGCATCTTTATTTTTTTTCCATGTGCCTTCGAGTGCTTTGCAGTCACTTTCGGCATCTTTCTTGGCTGCTGCCAGAATTTTTGAGCATTCGGCTTCCTTGAATTCGCTTAATTCCTCATTTGCCTGGGTTTTAAGCTCTTCCTCAGCTACTGCAGTTTTATCAGTCACAGCCTTCTCGACTTCGATTTTTTCCTTTTCCATAGCCTCAATCTCCTTATTGACGCGTACTGCTTCGGATTTTTCGAGTTTGGTAATTTCATCAAAAGGGGTCCCACCTGCGTTCTTCGAGCTTCGGTGGGCAGGCGATCCTCTGGCTGAAGAAGTAGTACCTCCAGATTTGGTTTTTTGGCTTTTAGAAGCGGTTTTTTGAGGATTCATATGCGGATTTGTTAAAGCGGGCGGAATATACGTGTGTATGATACAGAAATCAAGGGGTTAGGGGGGTACTTTTGACATAAATAACGGTTGAATGGCTAAATGGTTGAATGGCTCGCAAGCGAGTAGCAGATTTGTGCCACTTTAGTAACCATTCAGCCATTTAACCATTCAGCCATTTGGTAAGTCCTATCTACGCTTAACCCTCATAAATCCAGAAAACTCATGGACTTTAAGTTTAGGTTCGTCTTTTTGTAGCTTATCCAGCATCAGATTGAGCCCGATATTATCGGACGCAATATGAGAGCACTGGACGAAATTGACATGGTGCTCCTTGGCTTTTTCGAGCGATTTCTCGGTAACATGCATTGTAAGAATGGTACCGACGCCTGCCTTGGATTGTTCTTCGATAAATTCCTCCGGTCCATTGGTTCCTCCTGTAAATTCAGTCGCAACCAGTTTGCCTACTCTCGAACTCTTGGATCCGTTAACGAGTATCGGAGGATTGCCCATTTTTGCGTAAGTCTTATATTCCGGAATATCCAGAAGTGAATTTATTATTTCCCCCAGATTATCGAACTGCTTTTTACAAATCTTCTTTTCAACAAACTGATAAACCAGATTGTCCGAAGGTGTGTGGCAGTTGAAGAAGGGGATATCTAGAAACTCCGCAGCTTGCAGGCTTCTGAACATGTTATCTGAGTGTATCGCTCTCCAAATTTTTTCCATTCTGGGTTTCAAAAGAGCTTCAGCCCGGTTTTCCGGAACTCCATGTTGTGCAAGTAGATCAATTTGCATCTCCATTACCTTATCCAGATCAGCAAGCCCGCGAGCTTCCGGATGGTGAGCCATAACAGCGTCGATTTTTTTACCGTTTTTATTCAAATGATCAACAAGCAGAAACTCCGCTGTCTCGGCATCAATTCCAACAATTATAGATTTAACATCCCTGTCCGCACCATAATAGATGCGTGTGTCCGAGAACGGGTTCCAAAGACGTTCTTCGTCAAAAAGCTCCTTTTCCTTGGCAGAAAGCTTCTTCTGCCTGGTCTTATACTTCTTAAGGGCCTTATCTATCTCCTTTTTAGATCGGGGATCAGCAGCAATTCCGTAGGCAACGATTTTCTGGAATAGTTTGTCTAGCTTCATGTGTTAAAGATTACAGGAGAAAATGAATAATGAATAGTGAATAATGAATAATTATTCATTCTTAATTCTTAATTATTCATTTATTATGTGGCTGTGAGAATCAACATTATCTACACCACCTCCACTGGAAACACAGAGCATGTCATCGGCGTCCTGCGCAAAACTCTGGAATCATCCGGTGCTGAGGTCACAACTAAGCTAGCGGAAGAAACAACTCCAGAAGATTTGCTCGAGGGAGATTTATTGATCCTTGCTTGTGGCACATGGAATCTTCAGGGTACCGAGGGCTTCCTGCATCCCAGAATGCATTCACTACTTTTTGAGCGAGCGAAGGATTTAGATCTTGGTGGAAAACAAGTAGCTATAATCTCACTTGGGGATGACAGGTATTACTTTACAGGCAGAGCGACTGAACATTTAATACAGTTTGTAATGAATCACAATGGAAAGGTGTTGAGATCGCCGCTTTTGATAATTAATGAGCCTGAGGGGCAAGAGAATAAAATAACTGAGTGGTCTGAGGGTTTACTTCAACAATTAACAGTTAACAATTAACAATTAACATGAATAGGATTTCGATCAAAATCGTAGGCGCGCAGGGACAGGGGGTTAACTCTGTGGGTGAAATGTGTGCTAAGGGTCTTAAGAGAGCAGGATATTGTGTGTTTGGACAGCGCGAGTATCAGTCAGTTATAAGGGGAGGGCATAGTTCTTATCAGCTTGATATTAGTAATACTCAAGTCAGAAGTGCGCAGGAAAAAGTAGACTTGCTGGTCACGTTTAATCATCACGGGATCAATAAAGATCTTAAATTTTTAAAGAAAGGGGGAGTGCTTTTACATCAAACTCCGCAGTGGAAATTTAGTGAAGAGGGGAGAGAGTTTTTGGAGGAGAATAATATTGAAATTATTTATTTGCCGACTGAGGAAGTTCTAAAAAAGCTTGAGGCCGCACCTATACTGGGGAATGTTTTGGTTACGTCAGTAGTGTGGTCAATACTGGGACGCAGCGATGATGAACTTAAAAGTTTAGTTAAGGAAAGATTTGGAGATAAGAAGGATTTGTTGGAGTTGAATTTTAGGTGTATAGAAAAAGGATTCGACTTTATAAAAGTGAATAGTGAAAAGTTAAAAGTGAATAGTGTTTGTTTATCTGAATCTGATTCTGAGTGGAAGGACCAGTTGCTTATAACTGGGAGTCAGGCGATGGGGTTGGGGACAATTCATGCAGGATGCAGGGCATTGTTTGGTTATCCTATGACGCCGGCTTCGCCGCTTCTTACGTTCCTCGCGGAAAAACAAAGTGAGTCCAAAATGCTTGTAAAACAGGCAGAAGATGAAATTACTGCGGTTCAGATGATGGTTGGAGCTATGCATATGGGAACCAGAGCAGTGACCGCGACTTCAGGCGGAGGGTATGATCTTATGGTCGAGACGATTTCATTATGCGGAGTAAGTGAAACCCCGGCGGTAATAGTTTTGGCGCAACGCCCGGGTCCGGGGACGGGACTTCCAACGTGGACTTCGCAGGGAGATTTATTAATGGCGGTAAATTCCGGTCACGGCGAATTCCCGCGATTGGTTATGAGTGTTAGTAATGCTGAGGACTCATTTAGTTTGATGATGGAGGCGTTTAATTATGCAGACGAATTTCAGATACCGGTGACGGTGTTGACTGAGAAACAAGTTGCTGAGTCGCTATTTACAGTCGATGAGTCACACGTCGCACGTCGCACGTCACACGTCAGTCGAGGTAAATTAGTTGTAGATGAAAGTGAACTTAAGAATTTAAAATCAACTAATCGTTATAATCCTGAGGCTGAAGGTGGAGTTAGTAAACGTTGGCTTCCGGGATCTGAAGCGGAGACGTATTGTGCGCAAGGATATGAACATTTTTCGGATGGATCGTTTGATGAATCGTCAGAGAATACGGTTAGGCAGGTTGAGAAGAGAATTAGGAAGATGGAAGCGTTGAGGGAGAGGTTGCCGGAGGCAGAATTGATGACAATTGACAATGGACAATTGACAATTGACAATTTTTCACAAAATAAAATTGATATATTGTTTATTAGTTGGGGGAGTAATAAGAATGCGATTTTGGATGCAATGCATGTAGCTGCGATTCGAAAATCGCAGCAGTCCATTGGTTATCTCCACTACACATATCTCTGGCCTCTCAAGACCGGAAAATTTATGGATTTGGCTTCGAGGGCGAAGAGAGTAATTTTGGTTGAAGGGAATGCTCAAGGGCAATTGGGAATGCTGATTAAGCAGGAATGTGGATTTGAGTTTGAGGAAAGGGTTCTTAGATTTGATGGGAGATCAATTGGATTCGAACAGTTGGAACGGATTGTTAATTCATCCATTAACTCTAAATTAACCCCCGCCCCAGACCCCTCCCCCCTTGGGGGAGGGGGTTAAGGGGGAGGGGGTCATTTCAAATTATGATTGAATCAAGCGTCAATATTGGATCAGTTCAAAAGCAGCCAACAGGTCAGTATGCATCATCGAATATATGTACTTGGTGCGAGGGATGCGGGAATTATGGAATTCTGTCTGAGGTTTTGAGTGGCTTAGTTGAACTTAAAATTGCTCCTCATCAAGTCCTAATCTGTTTTGATGTTGGATGCCACGGGAATATGTCCGATAAAATGGTTGGTTACAGGTTCCATGGTCTTCACGGTCGTGTCATCTCACTTGCCTCTGGTGCTGCGCTTGCGAACCCCGATATTCCGGTGATTGCAATTGGTGGTGATGGAGCTTGTTTCTCCGAAGGGGTCGGTCACTTGATTCACGCAGTTAAATCCAATTACGACATGACGTTTGTCCTGCATAATAATGCGAACTTCGGGCTTACAACCGGTCAGGCAAGCGCCTTAACTCCGCAGGGAGAGAAGATGAACACTTCACCATTAGGTACAGTCGAAGAACCTTTGAATAGTATGGATCTGGTATTCTCACTGAATCCTTCATTTGTTGCACGTGGGTTCACAGGAAACATTCGTCAGCTCACAGATATACTCAAGTCTGCGCTCACTCATAAAGGATTTTCGTATGTTGATGTAATTCAAGCGTGTCCGACTTATAACAAATTCGCGACGCATGAATATTTACTTGGCGAATGTTATGAATATGAGGCTTCGGATTTCGAAACAGCCAGAAAAGATGCGGTAGATACATCAGAAAAAATATCTACTGGAGTTTTGTATCAAAACAAAGATCAACCTGACTTTTATTCTCAACTTGAGTCGCGAAAAGGGGAGAAGAGGTTGGTTGATGAGGTAAGAAAGTATAACATTGATGTATATGAGCCAGACTTTAAATAGTGAAACAAAGATATCAATGATACTCAAGGCAGTAATCGTTATTGGTTTATGTGTTGTTATACCGGGGGCAATATATGATGATGTTAAAGGAGATGTTAAAAGACTATTTGAAGAAAAATTCGATTTCGATCTTTCAATTGATCGTCGTTTTGATCGGGTTGCAGAAGTAAGCGAAGAAAATTGGATACTAATTGACAAGGGGTTGGATATCGACAGAAGTTTTTTTGCAGAATTGCTTAATCTGCCAAAATCATTGGATTCGAAAATATGTCTTTATCAAGAAACGTATTTAGCTGAAGACGAGAATAGTAAGATTAATGTATCAGGTGCATTCTTGGCTAGAAATGAAGATGACAGTATTGAAATGATTGTCGTTCCAAATGAGAAAGAGGAATGTATGTCAGGCTCAATAGTTGCAATACACAAAAGATTTAATTTGCCAATCGTCGAATATAATGAAGCCTTTGTCGAAGCCTTTGAGAAAGGTGGAGAAATGACTATTGGAGCAAAAAATTATGACATTGATGACGTGAGAATAGAGGATGGTCACCTTAAATTTGAACCAAAAATTTCCGAGCCGTTTAAATGGGGTGCCAATGAAGAATTGATAATATTCATTAATGAGCTACCTCTTACACAAAAATTAATTGTGTTTCAGTACCCTACATTCTTGTCCAATTTTACTTTACTAGTGATAATATTTTCAGGTTGGTGGGCACTTGTGATTGCGTTTGTAAAAAGTGGCTGGAGGATATTTGGCTTCATGATTGATCCTCTTGTTTATATTTTTAAGGGGAAATGATCTGTTTAATAACCTTGAGAGTCGTTATCGGATGAATAATTGCGTAGAAGCACATTATAAATATCTGTTTAATTAACGCGCATAATGCAGTCAGCCGATTTCTGATTGATCCCTTTTTAATATAACGAGAGATAATCACGAGGCGATCAAAAATGCCTCTCCCCCTTGCACGGTTTTGTGCAGTCGCAGCTCCTCCGTGTACCCGAAAAAATCCGTAGTTTCCTTCCATGTGGTAGAGATCAGTAACTTCGAGCATTCTAATCCAGTACTCGGTATCCAAAAGTTGCTGCATAGTTTCATGGAATGGCCCCACCTTCGCTCTTTGAGCTCCGGTGGGCAGGCCGACACGTTCCATTACACTTCTTTGCATTACTACAAAATCAGGTTCACCAATATAGTTAGGCCTGAAGCCACGCTTAAGCCATGATTTGAAGAGTACTTCGTGCTCATAAAATCCTCCTGGAAATATTTTCTTTTTAATTTTCATTAGTTTTCTGAAGTACTTGCCCTGAGTATCCTTGCCTTCAATTTTATATTCATGACCCATTGAAATAAATCCAACTGATTTGTTTTCTTCAAATTTTCTTACAGCAGTTTCCAGATAATCGGGATTCCAATAATCATCCTGGAAGAGATAAGCGACAATGGGAGAATTAGTCTGATTGAAGCAGGCATTCCAGTTTTTCCCGATACCAAGTCGCTCAGGGGATTTTTTGAATGTAATTTGGGAGTTAGAAAGATAAGGCTTAACAATCGATTCTGTATCACCGTCTGATGGATCCTCGTGAATAAATGCCTTCCAGTCGGTATAAGTTTGGGCTAAAAGGGAATCCAAGGCTTCGGAGAGAAACTTTGGATCAGGATTATACGTTGGAATCAAGACATCGACTGTTGGCATAGATACAATATACATTGCAACATTGTTACATTGCTACTAAAGAGATATAAAGATCGATATTCGCTTGCGCACAATTTAGCAGTGTAGCAATGTATCAATGTTCTCTTATGCGAATCGACGTAATCACTCTTTTTCCGGGAATGTTTGCAGGTCCTATGACCGAGAGCATAATAGATCGTGCTCAGAAAATGGATCTTTTAGAGCTTAATTTTCATGATTTGAGGGAGTTTGGGGTTGGGAACCATCGTCAAGTGGATGATGCGCCGTATGGGGGTGGGGCAGGGATGCTCCTTACTGCGCCCGTTGTTGTGGCTGCCATTGAGGCGGTTGAAGGGAAAGTGAACAGCCTTCGCCAAGGCTACGGCCGTCAAGAAAGTGAAAAGTTAAAAGTGAAAAGTGATTCTTATAAAATTTATCTGTCGCCGAGAGGAAAGCGACTAACTCAGGAGAAAGTTGAAGGATTAGCTAATGATCATGAATGGTTGATTTTGTTATGCGGTCACTATGAAGGGATTGATCAGAGAGTAATTGATGGCAAGTGGATCGATGAGGAAATTTCGATTGGAGATTATGTACTAACAGGAGGCGAGCTGCCTGCTGCGGTTTTGATTGATGCAATTACGCGTCAGTTACCCGGAGTCCTGGGTAAAGATGAGTCGGCACATGAGGAAAGCTTTTCTGCATCGCTCAGTCGGAAGAGGGAATACCCGCATTACACGCGACCGGAGGAATTTAGAGGACTTAAAGTTCCGGATGTGCTTGTTTCTGGGAATCACGGGGAGATTGAGCGCTGGCGTAAAGATAATCTTGTATGAATTGATAATTGACAATTGATAATTGATAATTGAGAATTGGTTTATGCAAACGTGGTTTACTTTCGTGTTGTTAACTGCTCTGTTTTGGGGGCTTTGGGGATTTTTCTTAAAATTTGCAACGAGTTATATTTCTCCTCTAAGCATCTTTGCATATCAGTTTGTAGGATCCTTGCTAATTATAATTATTGCACTTTTAACTCAGTGGTCAAAGTTTGATTTTAACGCTAAGGGGGTATCGTATGCTTTGCTTGCAGGACTTTTTGGTGGAATTGGAGGACTGTTTTTTCTTTATGCAATGAAGCATGGTAAGGCTTCTGTTGTTATGTCATCTGCAAATGTGATTTATCCGATAGTTACCATAGTGCTTGCAGTTTTGTTCCTGAGGGAAATGATTACTTTGCGAGAAGGAATTGGAATATTCTTGGC
>CAZYBL010000033.1:0-11429 GCA_964645805.1 uncultured Candidatus Peribacteria bacterium
AGATTCAATGACTGTGTTTATGGAACACAGGGGTACCCGGAAATGAGTGCATCAGTTGCAGAAGTATTAACTGACGCCAGAAGAGAATTAACTGATGATGCAGATAAAAGGATCGACGAGATTAGAAAAGCTGATTTAAAACACGCAAGGCAGTTGCTTAGGAATTTTGTAGGGATGTATGTTGTCTGAACCATGATTCACATGATTTAAGGATTTTCATGATTACAGAGAATGAATTTTTGTGTTTTAGAAAACATTCCAACAACTATTTCTATGTAATCCTATTAATCAAGAAATCAAGAAAATCAAGGTCCAAATGGTGACTTATACTCCGCCTTTCCACCCAACTGTTCCTCAATTCTAAACAGTTCATTATACTTACACGTTCTCTCTGACCTATTGAACGTCGTCTTAATCTGACCAGCGCGAACTGCGACTGCAAAGTCAGCCATGAAATCATCCTCCGTATCCCCTCCTCTGTGGCTGACAATAGCAGTCCAACCTTGATCCTGAGTTAATTTAACAGCATCAACAGTTTCGCTTACCGTTCCAATCTGATTTAGCTTAATCAGAACCGAATTAACTGCATTCTTCTCAATTGCTTTCTTAATAATCTCTATATTTGTTACAAGAAGATCATCACCGACTAACTGAAGCTTATCTCCAACTGCTTTGTGCATCGCAATAAAACCATCCCAATCATCTTCGCTGTGGCTGTCTTCGATCGAAACCAGAGGATAACGTTCAAGAATATCCAGATAGAATGCTGTCATTTCTTCGGTTGAAAGTTTTTTGCCATCCACATTATATTTGCCTTCTTCAACGAATTCCGAGGCTGCTGCGTCTATTGCCAATTCGATTTTTCCTGAGTAACCTGCTTCTTCTATAGCTTTTGATATATAAACAAATGCCTCTTCACACTTATCAAGCCTGGAAGCACATGCTCCCTCTGCTCCAACAGCAGTTACATGGCCATCTGCCTTTAGAAGCTTTTTAAGTGCATGATATGTTTCTACCCCAGCCCTGACCGCATCCGAAAAACAGTCAAATCCAGTCGGCATAATCATAAACTCCTGGAAAGCGAGCCCAGCATCGGAGTGAGCTCCAGCTTCAATTATTACCGCCATCGGAACCGGCAAAAGTGTTGGGGTTGCAATCCCGTATTGATCTGCAAGAGACTGCCAGACAGGTTTTTTCTCTGAATCAGCACGTGCTTTGCATACTGCAACCGAAACTCCAAGAACTGCATTCGCACCAAGCTTTGATTTATTTTTTGTCCCATCCGAATCAAGCATTTTTTGATCAATTGCCCGATGGTCAGATACATCCTGACCTTTAAGTTCGTTTAAAATTACATCATTAACATTGTTAACCGCATTCATAACAGACTTTCCACAGTAGATCTTCTTGTCACCATCCCGTAATTCAAGCATTTCTCGCTTTCCAGCCGAGACACCAGATGGAACGGAGGCTCTCCCAAACGATCCATCATCCAATTCGCAATCAACTTCGACTGTCGGGTTGCCGCGGGAGTCTAGGATTTGCCTAGCCTTTAGGTTTTTTATAGTTGTCATAAAAAAGAGGAATATATGTGTCTATTCTAGCGCAGTAGCGCAGTAGCGCAGTAGAAATTTAGTTTTTAGTTTTTAGTTTTTAGTTTTTAGTTAACAAGCCAGCAAATACTGTTGCATACATAACCAAAAACTAAAAACCAAAAACCAATAAACTTCTCAGTTTCTAATTTTAAATCACCCTCTTTCTTGCCCTGGAGTGAATCACCCCACAGTATCCCATAAACATAGTCATCCCCAGAACTCCTACACCAAATCCTGATGACGGCAGTGTATTTGGCAATGTCTCTACTTCCCTAATCTCACGTCCTGTTCCTGTCTTTGGTTCCTCGTCCTCAACTCGTGCAATTAGATCCTCTGCCCTTTTCGATTCCTCATTCTCCTCTGCAGCCACGAAGGACTGCTCCTGGGCTCTCTCTTCCAACCTCTGCCTCCTCCTCTCAAACACTCTAAGCCTCTCTCTCCATGCTTCTTCTGCAGGATCTTCCGATGAAGATAGATTTTTGGGTTCACTATCTTTCATTGCAATTTCGGATCCTGTTCCACTTATTCCATTTTGAACCGTTGTCCAAAAATCAGCTTCCCACAATACACCTGCTATCATCTTGTTCCACCCCCTGTCCCTTTCTCCTGCAAATGCAACTACGACAAAAGGAACGAATACTACGAGTAACAAGAGGAGGCGCGGAAGTCTTCTCCTAATTACATGCAGGCAAAATGCAGCAATTCCTATGAATCCGAGTGTTACCAAACCGAATGTAAATCCCCATTGGTAAAGGGATTGCAGCTTGACTGCTGGATCAAATACTTTGGCACTAACTTCGATGCCCAGCCAAAGGAGCAAAATAAACGCCGGAAACCAATGTAACCATCTAAATGCATAATCAGCCCTATTCTTTTTAAATAAAGGATAAAGTCCCAATGGGTAAAGAATAGCAAGTGCAAGCAAAATTCCCCATGGTAGTCCTCCCGAAGGTAAACCGGGTAATGAAGCCGTGAGCACACCAAAAATGGCTACTACAAGCCCTAAAATGAATACTAACAGAGTTTCCGTGGTGTGCTTTAGGGGCATAGGGGGAGGATTGTCCTAGTCTCAAAGGTCAATGTCAATTGTCTTGTTCACATAACTGGTTCATTAGTTTTTAGTTATTGGTTTTTGGTTTGTAGGCAAACAACAAGCTTGGTATCTCTTTAGAACCAAAAACCAAAAACCAGAAACCAATCAACTTCTCAGAGCCATCCTTTCTTCGCAAAATACCCCAGTAACGCCCCCAAAATCGCGATCATTCCCACTATCAGCCCCACAAACGCCTGAGGATTCTCTTGATAAGGCAAAAGCACATTCATTCCAAAAAGCCCCGTAATAAAAGTCAGGGGCAGCATGGTTACAGAAAAAACTGTTAGGATTCTAACAATTGCATTCGTCTTATGTGTAAGCCACGACTCATGTGTGTTTTGCAGCGCATCAATCATCTCTTTAGCAGTATCAAGCATCGACCATTGCCTCTCAATCGCATCCAAGATGTCATCGAAGTAAAGGGATAATTCCCTGGAAACAAACTTCCTATTCTTGTGTTCCAATGCACCAATCAAAGTTCTTTGTGGCAATAGAATCGAACGCATTGTGATAATATTTCTTTTTAGATTCATGATGTCTCTGAGTATGTCCACCTGCTCCTCCTTCTCAAACAGCTCATCCTCCATCTCTCTTATTTCTTTTGTAATCTTATCAACAAGCGGGAAAAGTCCTTCAAAGAAATGATTCATCAGCTCATACAGGAAAAATCCCGTTCCATGTGCCATATACTCTGACCGTTTCTCCTCAGATTCTTTGAGTTGTTTCCAGAGAGCATCAAGTACAGCAATCTTTCCTTGATGGAGAGTTACAAAAAAGTCCTGTCCTAGAAATATGTTCACTTCTTCTTTGATAAATCTACCTGTCCTCTTGTTTAAATAAGGAATATGAAAAACAAGGAACAAGTAATCATCATATTCCTCTACTTTCGGTCTTTCGTGTTCGCTCAAACAGTCTTCTATATCTAATTCATGAAAATCGAACCTCCTCTGTAGATCCAGAATGGTTTCTTCTTTAGGATTCGGGTCGTCCAGCCACGTGATGCCCTTGTATTCGAGCGTGCGCATGGTAATAAGAAAAAGGAATATTGAGGTAATTCCATGATTTTGAAGTATTTAAGCTTTTTAGGAATGTTTTTGCAAGCAGATTCCAGTGCAGTTTGTAGTGTGTAGTGGGTAGTAAACCAAAGATAAGGCTTAATACATACTACTCACTACCCACTACTCACTATCTTCTCTTCCTCCTCGGCAAATACCTATCCCTCGGATCCTCCTCATGCTCAGACGGCAGCTTCTTATAATACTTCATCTTGAATATCTTTAATTGAAAGAATGCATACACAATCCAACCTAGTAGCCACACCCCCCACCAAAGCCTCATTGATAAATAGCTAATTTGCTCAGCGCGCGAGACTGCTAAAACTATTCCAATTATTCCAAACCAAAGGCAAGCCCGTGGCCATGATTTACTTAACTTCTTCGTCATTTGATCTTGTGTCCTCTTCCTCCACATTTTTAGAGTAAATGAAATCAGTACTAATCCTACTGAAACGATAAAAATGGCAATAAATTTGGGATTATCGTAGGTCACTGCTCCAGGATTGGGCCAGAGGAGGTAGGTTAGGAGATTTTTCATAGCTGTATATGTATATATTAAAAACTGATAACAATCAACACGCTCGTCCGCCTAGGCGGACTCGCTATCAACAATCGACAATCAACAATCGACTCTTTTAAAAAACATTAGTTGATTGTTGAAAGCCCCGGCTTGCCGGGGCGTGTTGATTGTTGATTGTTGATTGTCATCAGTCAGTCGTCACAACCTTCTTCTTCGACGCCTTATCCTTCACAGTCTTTTTAGCTAATACCTCCATAAGAGTCTTTAGCATATTATCCATCTCTCGCTGCTTGAAAGTCCTGGGCGGCCTGATAAGTAAATATATTAAAAATCCCAAAACCGGTATAAGCGCTACTAAGAGAATGCAAAATAGCATGTATACAAATGAATGCGTTCTTAAGATAATATCGCGGGTTGTATAAAAAACCAGATAAACCAATACGAACCCTACTAATATTAGTGCGACTTGTCCTATTCTGAGCACAGGATTCTCTGAAAATAAAATTATTAATGGTTCTAATTCTGATTGGAGTGATGCAGTTAGTGTGGTCATGAGCTCAATTATAACTTTTTTTAAAAAACAATAAATAGCTAAATGATTATATAAATGGCTAAATGGCTTAATGGTTAAATGGCTCGCAAAGCGAGCAACAAACCTGAGTCACTTTAGTAACCATTCAGCCATTCAACCATTCAGCCATTAATCGTACCAACATTAAATTATAGATGAGGGTATTTCCTCCTATGCACAATCACATAAACAACCGTTGCAAATACAGCTAGTATTGCTAAGAACTGGCTAAATCTAAGTTCATAAGTTGGTAGAGTTATAATCGATCTCAAGAGTAAATAACCACCGAATATTGTTACTAAACTTGCCTCATAAATAATTAATCCAAGCTTTGAAAGCTTCAATTCAACAGCAGCGAATAATCCTAAACTCGCGAACAATGCAATCAAAACCACGAAGTCTAATTGTGTTGCAAACACCGGAATCGAAAAGTCTCCGCGGAAGTACTCTAATAAAAACGTTGCTATGCTTGCTAATAATATTCCGAATAAAGTCTCGGCACCTGCGCGCTTAGTATATTTTCTTACAATCAAAAGTATAAACGTGAGTAAAAGGAAAAAGAGTGCGTAATAAATCTGGACTGGATGAATTGGAACTGTGTATCTGACCCCAATCGTGTCATAAGTCACTCCCCAGAATAAATCAGTCGGTGTTCCATATGCTTTGCCTCCAAGGAACTTACCAAACCAGTCGAATGCAAGTCCGAATGTTGTAGCAGGTAGTAAAACATCAAGCCATTGTAAGAACGTCGCACGTTGTGCGCGCGTCGCCATGTATAGAACAACTGTAATTCCAATTGCACCACCAAGAAAACTAAATCCTCCATCCCAAAATATAAAGATTCTCAATGGATCTTTAAGATAAACCCTGTACTCCGCAATCATCGCAACAACCCGGGCTCCGATTAGAAATGCAATAAGATATTTAACTGCATTATCTTTAAAATTCTGAAGTGATAAATTTGCGCTCTTTGTAAGCCTTATAAAAAATTCAGTCGCAAGCCATATTCCAAGCAGTAGAAACACAACTCTCATCCATAAGATGAACGGGCCGAACATAAATGCCTCAAACATAGAATAATCATAGCAAGATGAATACTATTGAGCTACAAATAAATGGTTGAATGGTTGAATGGTTACTAAAGTGACACCAAGCTCTATATTCGCTTGTGAACCATTCAGCCATCCAGCCATTCAACCATTATCCAATAGAACACTCCAACTTCCTCTCCTCCACATCTTCCACCGTTTTCTCCACAAACTCCTCCAAACTAACCTCTCTCTGTTCTTTAGTCTTCACATTTCTTACTGCAACTGACTTATCCATAGCCTCCTTCTCACCAAGAACTAATATATAAGGATACTTTTGCTTCTCGCCTTCGCGAATTCTCTTGCCAAGCGACTCGCTCGGGTCCATGTAATGTGGCCTGAGTCCGTTTTCTTTAAGTTTTTGAACAACTTCTTGAGCATATTTAGCATGCGGCTGGGCAACCGGCACCACTCCTATCTGAATTGGAGCTAACCATAATGGAAAGAGCCCGGCGAAATGCTCAACTAAGATTCCATAGAACCTCTCAAGAGCCCCAAGCAGTGCTCGATGGACCATGTATGGCTGATGCTCCTTCCCATCCTCACCAATGTAAGTCATATCAAATCTATCTGGTAGATTGAAGTCGAATTGTATTGTACTTAGCTGCCATTCGCGCCCTATTGCATCATTAATCTTAAGGTCAATCTTCGGTCCATAGAAAGCACCACCTCCTTCATCAACTTCATACTCAATCCCCTCCTTCTTTATAGCTCTCTCCAAACAATCTTGTGCTTTATCCCACCTCTCTTGCTCACCCGCAGCTTTTTCCGGACGTGTGGAGAGATATGCCTGGATATCTGCAAACCCAAATGCACGAAGAAGATCCAATGAAAACTTAAGTACGCGCAATACTTCTTCCTCGATTTGCTCGGGAGTACAAATTATATGCGCATCGTCTTGTGTTAAGCCCCGAACTCTAAGTAATCCATGCAAAACTCCTCCCTTTTCGTAACGATAAACGGTCCCCAGCTCTGCCCACCTAAGTGGTAACTCACGATATGACCTTAAATCCGTTTTATAGATCATAATATGAAAAGGACAATTCATCGGCTTTGCATAATACTTCTCTTCATCTATCTCCATTGGCGCAAACATATTTTCTTTAAAGAAATCCAGGTGCCCTGATGTCTGCCAAAGCCATTCGCGACCAATGTGTGGCGTATTAACAAATTCGTACCCTCCTTTTATATGTTCATCTCTCCAAAAATCTTCAATAACCTTACGCATCATAGCACCTTTAGGATGCCAGTAAGCAAGACCCGGTCCCGCCTCTTCGTGGAAAGAAAATAAATCGAGTTCCTTACCAATTTTCCTGTGATCTCTCTTCTTCGCCTCCTCTACCAACTCCAAATGCTTATCTAATTCATCTTTCGAAGGAAAAACAGCAACATAAATACGCGTAAGTTGTTGATTTTTTTCATCCCCTCTCCAATAAGCACCCGCCAAACTCATAATTTTAAATCCATCAACAGGAATTTCTTTAACATCTTCTTTATGACCACCCGCACAAAGGTCTACGAAAGTCTCTTTGCCTTTAGCATCAACATTTTTGTAATGAGTGACTTCTGATTCCCCTTCTCTTTTCAAGTCTTCCACTAATTCAACCTTAAACGGCTGCTTGTTTTTCCTCCAATAAGCTATCGAGTCATCCGCTGACATCGATTCGCACTCAAACTTCTGGCCTTTTTTGATGATCGACCTCATTTCCTTCTCAATCTTCCCAAAATCCTCATCGGTAATTGGTTTTTTAAACTGAAAATCATAATAACAACCGTAATCAATCGGTGGGCCGATCGAAAATTTAGCGTCCGGCCACAGTTTGAGTACTGCCTGTGCCAAAACATGCGAGCAGGAGTGGCGGAGATTGTAGAGATCTGGGTTCATTTCATTATCCATGTGAGAAGATAGTAACAAAATAAAAGCCCCTAAGCTATTGGAAGGGGCGGTGTTAAGTGTTTTAAAGCATGCAGGAGTCCCCTTCCGTTAGGAGGTGGTTGTAGTCGTGGTTGTGGTTACAGTGGACTTCTGCATCGCTATTAGTATAGCAAATCTGACCTCATCCCCCAACCCCCTTCTCCTACTTTGTTTTTGAAGTAATAAAATATCTTCAAATCTCTAAATTTTACCTATAAACAGGAGAAGGGGGCTAAAAAATTCCTTTTTGTTCCCCCCTCTCCTCTAATCCAATACAAAAAATATTGAAAAATATTTTCACTTTTCCTCGAAATAGGAGGAGAGGGGGGTTAGGGGGGTGAGGTCAGAGAGACATCAAAAACACACCTGATAGATCAGGCTAGGACTGATGTTATACAACCCCCACCTCCACCTCAATCGCATGTACCTCCCTCATCAGCATGGGATCTGTGAACATCCTTTTATCTATCTTCTTTAGAGCATTCATTACAGTCGTATGGTCGCGTCCGGAGAAAACCTCACCTATATCGTTATAGCTTAAATCCAAATGCTTCTTACCAATAAACATGGCAATTTGACGCGGGATGAGGACTTCACGATTTCTTTTGGGTCCAATCATGTCCTGAACAGAAACTGAGTAATAGCGGCTTACAGCTTCGATGATTTCCTGGAAAGTTGGACGTCTCTTTGCTTTCTTTTCGAATCCAACTTCCTCCTGTTCCACATGAGGATCTTTATTTAACTTCTTCATGATTTGCGCAATTGATTGAATGCTCGGCATACGTTCCTCAAGCTCGAATTGGGCGACTGCCTGCATCAAAATACCTTCAAGTTCACGGACAGAGTGCGTTGTATGCTCAGCAATGAATTGCAGAACCGGCATATCAATGAATAGCTCATACTCTTTTGCCTTTTCGACCAAAATCGCAAGGCGAGTTTCGTAATCAGGCTTACTAACGTCAGCAATCATCCCCCTCTCGAACCGGGAAATTAAGCGATCCTCCAGATCCAACTCTTGTGGAGGACGATCGGCCGAGATAATGATTTGCTTGCGCTCCTCATAAAGCGTATTAAAGGTGTGGAAGAACTCTTCTTGAGTACGTTCTTTGTTGGCAAGAAATTGAACATCATCAATTATTAAAACATCGACTTTGCGGTAACGACTTCTAACCTTTTCCATCTTCTGAATTCTAATTGCCTCAACAACCTCATTAGTGAAGTCCTCACTAGTTGTATAAACAACAGCAGCTTTTGGTATTTGCTTTAAGATCGCATTCCCCGTCGCCTGCAGTAAATGAGTTTTTCCAAGCCCAACTCCTCCATAAAGAAATAGCGGATTATATTTTCCCCCTGGTTGAGCTGCAACTGCTTGGCATGCAGCGTGTGCTAAGCGATTTGATTCGCCAACAACAAAATTTTCTATTGTGTAACGTGGATTTAAAATCTTACTGACTATCCCTTCAGCCATTTTTACCTCTTGCTTTCCGGGAAGTTTCCTCTTTTTTTGTTCTGGGAAATGCGTAAGTAAATCCACCGCTCTTTCAGGATTATCCTTAAGACCACCATCTACTTTATACACCAACTGCTCAATGCTGGAATCAAATTCTTTAACAGCAGTAAGAGTAATTCCTTTGTAATGTTCTATATGCCAATTGAGTCCCATCGGAATAGGCAATCCTATGATAAGTTTGTTTCCATCTTTACCCAATATCGCCGTATCTTTAAACCATGTCACAAACAAGCCACGCTGAACTTGTGGTTCAATTTTTTTTAGCACCTCCAACCAGAAGTCTTTCTCCGAAACTTCCAAAGCAACTTTACTGCTCGCCGGTGAAGAGACGGATGACGTCATAGTATGTAATTAAAATCAGCAAAAATATAAGGAAAAGAAATCCAAAAGTATTAATGATAAGTTCAAACTGCCTGTTTACAGGACGCCTGCTTACGAACTCTGCAAAAACAAACACCAACCTTCCTCCATCGAGCGCGGGGAACGGTAGAATGTTCAAAACTGCAAGGGAAAGACTAAGTAGCGCCACTAATCTTAGATAAGTCATCCATCCTTCCTGCACCGAAACATGTGTCATTTGCGCGATGCCAACAATTCCGGATATACCTTCAGGTATTCTCCCTGTTCTTATAAGCAATGAGAATAGTGTTCCGATGCCCTTAACAGTCATAACGCTCACAGCCCATGTTTCACGGAATGCGAGTTTAACCGATGTTTCAAGATTTCTTTCGGTAGCCTCCAATACAACCGGGAACGGAACCAATTCAACACCTGATTTTCCATCTTCTAGCTGAACGGAGAATTTTTTTTCTTCCTTAAAACCTTCCCCCGTTAAAATTGTATAAGTGACACTTCGCTTACCCTCTTGTATATCTGCAACATCTTGTGGAACACGAACCTCCGTTCCATTAACAGCTGCAATAATACTCCCCTCCGGTACACCAACCTTTGCAGCACCTTCACCACTATTTACATCAGAAATAAATACTCCGAGTTCCAACTCAATAATTCCCTGCGCAGCTGATCTTTCCATGTCCTCAAGCGTGAAATAAGTTGGGATCCATTTTCCAACAGAAAAACCTACCGCAAGAATCACTATCGCAAGAACAAAGTTATTAAAAACTCCAGCAGAAAGTATTACAACTTTTTTCCATGCAGAAACTGATCCAAAGCTCCCTGGAGCTTTTCGCTCCTTTTGTGTAATCGCATTCTCTCCCTTAAGACGAACAAATCCTCCGAATGGAATCCAGTTAAGTGAGTAAATAGTGCCCTTCTTTTTAAACAGCTTCTTAGCTCTTGGCGGAAGGCCCAAACCAAACTCCTCTACTGTAACTCCGCTCAAGATTGCGGCAGTAAAGTGTCCGAGTTCGTGGATTAGGATTAAGACAGTAAGTAAAATTAAAAATGCAACAACAGAGAGTAGTACCTCCATAAATATGGCGGGTTAAAAATCGAACTTGAGTTTATCCCCTATGTGGATAACTTAAAAGATTTCCACAATCACTTTGGGTTGCGTCCAACACCTTTTTCATTGCAATAAATGAAGGTTGGCGAAAGTAATCTATATTATATTTGACGTCATTTTATATATAGGTCTACTATCTTCCCAGAAATGCACGGAGGCGCGCGCCTCCAAAACACTTGATCATTCGAATGGAGGGTCAAACCATGCCCGAGTTTCTGATCGAAGAGAAAGATAATGTTCTTGTCGTGAAATTCAGCAGCAAAAGGATCTTTGCTGATGCCGTAATCGAACAAGTCGGTGACGAGCTTCTGGATGCCGTTGATAAGGCAAAATCAAAGATACTGCTGGATTTCGAAGGCGTAGAATTCATGTCTTCTTTGGTGATCGGCAAGCTAGTACTCTTCAGGAAGAAGTGTAAGGCCCAAAAAGTCGACGCCAAGTTGTGCTCGATTTGTCCTTCTGTCATGGGAGTCTTTGAGGTCACACGTCTAGACAAGATCTTCAAAATCTATGACTCCGAAGAGGAGGCACTCGAAGAGTTCGAGGGTAATTAGACGGGAGAGGACAATGATCGAGATCGAATAACCGGTTGCCCACGTGAGGGTGGCCGGTTTCTT
>CAZYBL010000034.1:0-11170 GCA_964645805.1 uncultured Candidatus Peribacteria bacterium
GGAAATCGTTCTCTGGAAAAGCATGAAGATTGATAAAGAACTTGAAGATTCTTTGATGGCCAGAGCTGAACTTACATGTCATCTAATTGGTCAGCACGAATACGAGCTTGGTGGCAAGTTCGGCAAACGTCAGCTTTTGGTTTTCGAAAAAACTTCCCCGACCAAAGAGAAATATCCACGGAAAGTTGGGGAACCTAAGAAGAATCCTATCCAATAATTTTCGGATTCCGGATTCCGGATTCCGAATCCCAAAACTATGACTAAGAGATACATTCCAAACGACAAGCTTTCACAACAAGCCAAATCCGAAGGCTACCGCGCCCGATCCGTTTACAAACTAAAAGAGCTCGATGAAAAATTTGATTTGATTAAAACAGGAATGACAGTTCTTGACCTTGGAGCTGCACCCGGTAGCTGGCTTCAGTACACGAAAGAGAGGATTGGACCTAAAGGCACCGTAATTGGAATCGACCTACAGGAAATTGAGCCGATTGAGGGAGTAATCACAATCCAAGCTGATATTACAAATGCTCTGCGCGGTACAGACGTCCCACTGGGATGTCTCTTCCGCGCTGATATAATCCTCTCCGACCTCGCCCCCGCAACAAGCGGCATCAAAGATGTCGACCAATGGAGATCGATTGAATTAAATCAATCTGTTAACGAAATTGCCAAGAAATACTTAAAACCCGGAGGCAAGTGCATAATGAAAGTGCTTAGAGGTGCTGATTTTGATGATTTCCTTAAAAACTTAAAGAGTGAGTGGAATACTGTTAAAACAGCTCAAGTTAAAGCCTCACGTGATAGGAGTAGGGAGATTTATGTGGTAATAGAAAGCTGAATGTTATATTGCTATATTGTTCGCAAAGCGAGTAAAAAGATCCAAAACAAGCAATATTAGCAATCAGCATGCGCAACGCTCTGCGAGCAATATAACAATATAGCAATATAACTCTATAACAATTTTGCATAAGTAGAATGTGCACTGAGCCAAACACCAATGTAGAATCCACTTGTGATAACTCTTAAAAACGTCAGCAAAGTATTCAAAAAACAAACTGTCCTCGAAGACATTTCTTTGCGAATTAAACCCGGCGAATTCGTCTGCATAGTGGGGCCAAGTGGTGCAGGCAAATCTACTCTGATTCATATTCTTGCGGGAGCGGAAAGGATTACAACGGGAACAATTGAATTCGATGGAGTTGATTTGAAAGTTGTCCCCCCTCTTGCTCTCAGATTTTTTAGAAGAAGAATAGGAGTCGTGTTCCAAAATTACAGATTGCTGAGCAGCAGGACAGTTGCCGAAAACATCGCTTACCCACTCGAGGTCTGCGGAGCACCCGAGAATTTGATTAAAGCAAGAACAGAAGGATTGCTTGGAAAAATGCATATGAAAAGAAGAGCCAATGCACTCCCGCGTGAACTTTCCGGAGGAGAACTTGCACGGACTGCTATTGCACGGGCTATAGCTCATGGACCGATGGTTCTATTAGTTGATGAACCGACGGGGAATCTGGATCCCGAGCAATCCGCGAAAGTAATTCAATTACTAAAGACTATTAACAAAGATGGAACAACAGTGATTCTTGCTTCGCATGATATGGAGCTGGTTAAATCAACCAGAGCCCGGATAATTCTGCTTGAAGATGGGAAGATAACTAAAGTCAAGAGAGCACTAAAGCCGTTAAAGAAAAAAGAACCAGATCTAGTTGCACCGGTCAAAAGGAAACCGGTTGTGAAGACCAAGAAGGTTAAGATTACAGCAATTCACTCTTAGGTTCTTCTTCTTCTAACTTTAATTCTTCCTGAGGTTCTTTTTTAACCTCTTCTTTCTCATCCTCATCCAAAACCTTATCAACTTTTGATGGGAAGAACCTTATAAGCGCTCCGCTAACAACAAGGAAGTAGACCATTTCTGGAACTAAGATGTTCCATGGAGTATCACCCTGCGCAATTAAAATCAAATCAACCGCAAAGCGCGCTAGGTGATAAAGAATCAAAACAATAATCAAGCTCATATACTTAACCGGCCTCATAAAAGCCATCAAAGTTGCAATCGCTATTACTATCAGGAGCGATCCACCCACCATAGAAAAATATCGATGCATCGAATCAAACCCCGAGACATCGTAAATATCAAAGAGCATCGGAGGCGTGAATAGCATTACGTATGCGAAATAGAGGGTGAAGACTAGGGCAATTGCGAGAGTCAATCTTAGTGAGCGCATATATATAGCTTACAATGAATAATGAAGAATGAATAATGAATAATTATTAAAAAATTTTCCTTTTAATTATTCATTTTTTAAAGACATCAACAACTAAATCGAGCTACAATACTCCCATGACCACCTACTCAGAATCAGGCGTAAATATCGCAGAAGGCGACAAAGCATCTCTTAAAGCCTACTCCCATGCCTCCTCCACCTTCCCTTCCCGCAAAGGAATGATCGGGGAACCTGTGCTCGAAAAGGATGGGTACGCTGGTTTCCTGGATATGGGTGACTACTATTTAGTTCAAAGTGATGATTCGACTGGTTCCAAGATTGATCTGGCTTTTGAAGTTGGTGATTTGAGTACCTTGGGATTCGACCTAACTGCTATGGTCGCGGATGATGCGGTTTGTACTGGTGCTGAACCTATCAGTATCTCAAATACTCTTGATGTCCCAAAAGTTGATCCCAAGCAAATCGATGAGCTTATGAGCGGACTTGCTAAGGCTTGCTCTGAACAGAAGATTGTAATTCCAGCTGGCGAGATTGCAGAAGTCCCCGGTGCGGTCAGCCAAGGAGTCTGGAGTGCCACAGTTGTTGGAGTTGTAGAAAAAGAAAAAGTGCTTAAACCGGAAACCATCGAAGCAGGCGATGCAATCATAACTCTCAAATCGAGGGTCGCACGCTCTAATGGATTTTCTTTGATCAGAAAAATTCTCAAAGACAATTTCGGAGACAACTGGGCAGGAGAGGAACTAAGCAAAACAATGCTCACTCCAAGTATTATTTATGCTAATGCAATCTTGAAGCTTATCGGAAGATTCAAAGAAGAGCGCAAAATAAATATCAAAGGCATCGCGCATATAACAGGCGGAGGAATACCGAGTAAGCTCGGAAGAATTCTAAAAACTTCTGGTAAAGGAGCTGAATTTGATGATTTATTCGAACCACACGAAGCCCTAAAAGAAATAATCAAACTCGGTGAAGTTCCAATAGAAGACGCATATAAAACATGGAATATGGGGAATGGTATGATGATTATTCTTTCTGAAGGCGAAGTTGATGAAGCTATTAAGATTCTTGAATCAGAAGGAATCGAGGCTAAAAAAGCAGGAAGTGTAATTGGAGAGCAAGAGATTCGGATTGCGGCTTATGACGGAAGTAATCTCGTGTTCTAGTTAGCTATATCACTCCTCATCCCCAACACCCTCAAATGCCTTCCTTAGATTACCACTACTCCTAAGTAAAGCATCCGACATGGATATAAATGATCTACAAACACTTTCAGCTTCTTTCTTAAGTTCTTTTGGATCTACGTCCGGATCCTCAGCCTTTGCCAAAAGTGCCTTAGCCCTTTCGGCCAATTCAACAGCTTCAGCTCCAACTTTCACATCTACCGTCTCCTGTGTTACAACTATTGTTGGATGATCTATACCCATTTCCTTCAATCTTTCAGCCGGTGATTTTTCTTCTTCTGCCATAAGGAAAACAATGCTACCTGCCAGAAATCATTTGTCAAAGATCCTAGATCGGAAGACTCATTTTTCGGCTTGCATTGGGGATAAACCTAGCACATGATTAGTTCGTAATTGAAAAACTTTGAAAGATAAAATAGCTTAAAGTAGCTTTACTAAATGCTGGAGTTACTTCCTCATCCCGAAGCAGCTGAACGAAAAAGAATTAATCGAAGGCATTTTGTAAGACTTGCAACAGCAGTCGCAGTTAGTGATTTGCTTCAAAGTAAACCCGAAACATTGCCACCAACTCCGCAAGTGACAATGAGAGAATTTTTGGAGGAGGTTAATTTTTCGTTGCCCGAACTTTACATACGAACCGAAAAAGCCCCTCCTAATCTGAAAGGTAATGGGTTGGGAGAATGGAAAATCGTAGAAACAACGTGGTCTATTTTCAATCGAATACGAATGGAGGAACCGAGCGACGTAGTAGAAGAATCTACTGTGTGGATGGCAGATTTTCAAAAAAAACCACCCAAAAAAGTACCCGTATATCATCCTATGCAAATTACTGCTGACACCGTAATTCTTAGTAGAGATCATTTTTGCAGTAATTACTCCAGAGAAGCATGCGACGAATTAAATCCAAAGGGTTACCCAATGCACGTATTAAACACTCTCCCCGCAGATGCATTAAAGCGTGGCTTCAAAGCTTGGCATCAAAGAGCTCTATTAAAACTTGATGACCGATTATTTTTTATTGTTGATAACAATATCGGAACAATCTGGCATGGTACCGTTGGTGCCTACGTTATCAGCAAAAATGGTGGAACTATGAGACGAACACCAATTGCTTCGATTTCAAGATTCAGGGCAGCCAAATGGGATATCGGGCCCGTTCGATTAGCACACATGATTAAAAATTCCGTTCACGAGGACAATATGGAATCCTTGAATATTCGTCGAAATTCGATGCCTTTTGGGGACTTGGCTTAAAGCTTGACATCTCGAAATTAAGGACTAGAATCCCTCCGACATTATGCATAAGAGAAGTCTACTTCTCGGCCTCCTTGAACTTCTGCTTACAGCGGAAGGCGGGTTGCGTGCATAATAAGATTTGAACCAAGACGCGGGCCCTCCTTCCAGGGATAGGGTTCTTTTTTTGTGAATCTATTTAATTTTTTAACCAAACTTTAAAAATGTCAGAACGCAGAATTAAAATTTTCGATACAACCTTACGCGATGGTGAACAATCACCGGGGTGCAGCATGACCCTGGATGAAAAACTAAATATTTCACATGCTCTAAAAGATTTAGGCATCGATGTTATAGAAGCAGGATTCCCTATCGCAAGTCCGGGGGATCATAAAGCTGTAACAGAAATCGCTAAACAAGTTAAGGGCCCTGTTATATGTGCACTTGCAAGATGCAAAGAAGAAGATATTGACCGAGCATGGGATGCAGTCAGGCACTCAACCAATCCACGCCTTCACGTCTTTCTTGCAACAAGCAAAATTCATCAGGAGGCACAGGGCATTAGAGGTAGTGATCTGGTCGAACGAGTGAGAAGAAGTGTTAGAAAAGCTAAATCTCTTTGTGATAATGTTGAATTTTCACCGGAAGATGCATATCGCTCTGATGTTGATTTTATTTGTGAAGTTTTAAATGTTGCAGTTGAGGAAGGTTCTACAGTTTTAAATATTCCCGACACGGTGGGGTACGCGACACCGGAACAAATAAAAAGAGTGTTAGCTCAAATAAAAACTAGAGTACCAATGAATGGAGTGGAACTAAGCACGCATTGTCATAATGATTTGGGTCTGGCAGTTGCAAATAGTCTGGCAGCAGTAGAAGAAGGAATTAACCAAATTGAATGCACCATTAATGGCATAGGAGAAAGAGCAGGCAACTGTGCACTTGAAGAACTTGTAATGGCTCTGGAAGTTAGAAAGGATTTTTACAAAGCTGTAACAGGAATTAACACCGAATTACTTGTACCAACAAGTAAATTGGTTCAAGAAGCCACATATCCAGTACATAGGCATAAAGCAATAGATGGTGAAAACGTATTTGCAGATTTATCAGGCATACATGGTGCTAAACAATTGAAAAACAAAAATTCCTATCGAGTTATGCAACCAGAAACAGTTGGTTGGGATAATGAAAGTCTGCCACTTGGAAAACATAGCGGCATTAACATGATTTATGCACACTTAGATCGGTTTGGTTTGCCACATTGCAAGCAGCATTCCGAAAGATTCAGAGTTCGTTACAAGGAATATGCTGATGCAAAAGTGGAAGCACACGCAAAAGATCAGCTAGTCAGCGACGAAGAACTTATTGAACACGTCTACCTGCCCGTAGTTAGAGAAATTATGAACGAAGTTAATGGAGGAGATATTGTTAAGGACTGGAAAAGAATCGATGATGTTGATAAATGTGCATCAGTAGAAGTTAGATTCAGGGATGACAAAGTGTATTCAGGCACTGCCTCAGGTGAAGATAAAGGAATTATTGATGCCTTGGTTAAGGCACTTAAGAAAAAATATCCAGGTACCAATATTCCAGAGAAGGGTTTCAATGTAATCACAGATAGTTCTGGATCTGATATGCCAGCCTGTGTACACATAAAACTAGCCAATGTATACTCGGGGTTTACAGTAATGCTATCCCAGAAAGGCGCAAAAATGGAAGAAGTTCAACCTGCATCGATAGTATCTGCTTTCAACGCACTCTACGCCGTTCAAGAATACGCAGATTACATTGTTCGACTTGAAACAAGAACTTCTACTCCGCAATCTCTACAAATCTTTCCTCCGTCAAACTCGGAGCAACCCTAGAGGCCTTCTCGATAATCTTCTCCTTTGCAGCTTTTGTTTTCGCGGCTATGTAAGCTTCTTTAAGTTTTTTAAGCTTCACTCTTCGTATGCGCCGGGCTTTAAGTTCCGTCTGACGTATGCGGCTCATCTGAAACTCATTCTAATCGATTTTTTGCCTTCCGCAAGCCAGAATAATTATCCGCTTGTACTAGGGCTAAAAGGGAGTAATCTTCGCTCAACTTCCCCACTTAATTATGCCAGGCGATGTCTTAGACTTAGGAAACGATGAATTTACTCCTAAACAAAGAGAAGTAATCCACAGGAAATGGTTTGATGCATCATTCTCTTTTAGAGAATCTCTTAGCGATGTTGTAGAAGATGAAACAGTTGCAGCAATAGAACAATCTCCAGAATCAGTTGAAAGTTAAATGGGATTGGATTTGAAAATGCTATAATGCGCTCCATGCGCACACCCGAAGAACTTGCTAAAGCTTACCGCGAGCATCAAGAATCTGACGTCCACGGTCTTTGGATAGGATCATATATCCAGGACATTGTTTTTGGAGGCAATGATGGAATTGTTACGACGTTTGCGGTAGTAGCCGGAACTATGGGAGCTGAGCTTCCGCATTACATAGTAATCATTTTGGGGCTTGCTAATTTACTTGCGGATGGAACTTCGATGGGAACAGGTGCGTATTTATCCAAAAGATCGGAACGTGATAATTATGAAAGACTTAGGAAAGAAGAATTACAAGAGATAGAAGATGATCCGGAGATTGAGGCTGAGGAAGTTAGACAAATGTATAGGAAGAAAGGTTTTGAAGGAACCGATCTTGAGCGCGCAGTTGAAATAATCACATCTAATAAAGAGCGCTGGGCGGAAATAATGCTTAACGAAGAACATCACATGACCAAAGAAGCTTCCGACCGACCTGTTGTACACGGACTCCTGACCTTTGCCTCTTTCGCAATCTTCGGTGCAATTCCACTAATCCCCTATCTGATTATTACAAGTTCCGATGCAAGATTTCCCGTTGCGATTGTTTCAACTTTCTTTGCGCTAGTTCTTCTCGGAATCGCAAAAAGTAAAATCACCCGCGAGAACATTCTTAGAGGCCCCATGGAAATCGTAAGTGTGGGAGCATTAGGCGCATTCGTGGCATATGGAGTTGGAGTTTTGCTTAGAGGCCTCATAGGCTTATAATTGCTCCATGTCATTAATAGTATTTCTTGAAGTTGATAAGGAAGACGAGGCCAGAATCAAGGAAAATCTCCCCGATGCTTTAATTATTAATGAAAATATTGAGGCTGACGGTGTAATTGAACAATGTAAAGATGCAGAGATCCTCTCATGTTTCATATACTCACAAATCCAAAAAGACAAATTAGATAAAATGCCCAAACTTAAACTAATTGCTACACGTTCAGTTGGATTTAATCACATAGATCTGGACGAATGTGCGAAAAGAAAGATTACTGTTTGCAATGTACCTGACTACGGTTCACATGTAATCGCAGAACACGTGTTTGCACTTTTACTTGGAACACTCAGACATATTCACGAAGGAGATAAACGAGTTGAGAGTGGAGACTTTGATTATAAGGGGCTTAGAGGTTTCTCTCTACGCGGAAAAACCATCGGAGTGGTTGGAACCGGAAAAATCGGAGCACATGTTTGCAGAGTAGCGCACGGTTTTGGAATGAAAGTATTGGCAGTTGATAGGTGCAGAACTTTGGAACTTGAGGAATTATTTGGAGTCAAATATGTTGAAATTGAAGAACTGATTGCACAAAGCGACATCATATCCCTTCATCTCCCTCTGCTCGATTCAACCAAGCACATAATCGACAAAGAGGAATTTGAGAAAATGAAAGATGGTGTAATTCTCGTTAATACAGCACGAGGGGGACTTGTTAATACTGATGCTTTGGTTGAAGCGCTTGAAAGTGGTAAAGTTTCCAATGCGCTTCTTGATGTATTAGAAAACGAGAAAGATTATGAGGAGAATAAAGAACTTATCGAACACCCAAACGCAATCACAACTCCTCACATTGCCTTCTATGCAGATGAAAGTATGAAGAATATGTATGAAGACTGCTTTGAATCGATTGAGCAGTTTAAGGCCGGAAAAGAACCGGAGCATGTGCTTAAGCCGCCGAAAGTGGTTTGTGATTTGCCGGAGCTGAAGAAAAATTAGGAACGTGTGAAGATCTTTTAATAATATAAAAAGCTTTGGGAAATTTGCATAACGAAGTTTCCCCTCCCATAGGGAGGGGACAAAGGGGAGGGGGTAAATTTTTTGCGTTGTAGAGATACTCCTTCTGTCTTGCACTTAGAACCAATGATATTACGAAGTATAGTGGCATACTATGACATCATCGGATCCCCTCCCCCTAACCCCCTCCCGCCGGGAGGGGGAGACGATTCCAGCATTTCCTCATATAAAAAAACCAAATATATATTCCACACACTTTGGAATTGATTCATTGCCTCCACAAATTCTGTGGAAACATTAGCTTAAGTCCATATCTAGCCTGAGAAATTCGATATTGACATCTCAACCAATATGAACTACATTTACCCTGAAATGCAGCACTTATCATCAACAAAGAAGATGAAGAAGACCTCCCAAAAGGGAAGGTAGCTGCTTATTATCTAAAGATTTTTAACTTCAGCCCCTTCCCAAAAAGGGGTTTTTTGTTACTATTTCTCTCTTATCTTATGAATATAGCTATACCACAAGACGATGTCTCCCAGTGGCCTGGCGCACAGGTACTTGATGAATCAGATGTGCAAGTAACTAAGTTCGGTGGCACTAGAGCAGCCGAGCTTGCTAGCAATGCTGACGAGATTGAAAGAAGAAGAGAGGCAGGAAAAAGGCAGATACTAGCGATCTCTGCAATGCGTAGTAGCAATGAAGAATTCACACCACTAACCCATGAGACAGTTAACCAAAGAGTATTGGAAAAAACAGGTAAACCCGAAAGAGGTTTTAACACGACATCTCATCTAATTCTAATAGCAGATTTTCTTAGGGAAGGCAGGTTGGATGAGGCAAAAGCAATAATCAACGAACGCCTAAGACCATTTTTGATGCAAATTGTTGGTAGGCAGATCAGAGATGACAACAAAATTACAGACGAAGTCAAAGCAATGAAATCTTTCGAAACAGTCATTGATTCAGAAATGAGACGTTTAGAAGAGCTAATACATGAAGGAACCCAGGATAAAGTATTATCTGTAGGCGAAGACCGTTTATTATCACTCATGCACGGCACTGACTACATCTCGATAACAGGTGCTGGTGAAGATATTACCAGAAGAATTTATTTGAGATATCTGGAACTTAGAAAGCAACAAGTGGCAGAGCTTAGGGAAGACAATGATCAAGCACAAAAAATATTTGGATACTCACCAAAAGAACATCCTTATGATTCTATTGAACGCGACGAAATGCTTGAAAAAGTAACTGATTCAATTAAATCACAAGTATCCACATTACTTACAAATAATGATGTACTTGTATCCGGAGGTTATTGGAGTGGAGTTGGTTCAGAACGCGGATATACAGAGCTTACCGCAGCACTAATCGCAGCAGCATGTGAACAGCTCGGTAAACGAGTTGTGTGTCTAATTGAACAAGACTTTCCAATTATGAGCGGAAATCCAGATTGTATTGATAATACTAATACAATTCGTCGTATCTCCTATCAGCTTGCCTTTGAAATATTCGGAAATCTAACAACAGGTGCAGACAATCAGTCAATTCATGCACCAGCTCTGGATGTACTTGCGCAAAACGGTGTGGATATCGTTGTTTACAGCCCAGACAGACCAGAGCTAGGGACTACACTTATCCAAGACTTTGATGAAGAAGGCTTGAGTGGGGCAGAAATGGTGGACACAAGAAGAATACCCGACGCGCTTTTGATTGAAACAAGCAAAATGATAGCACCAGGATTCCTACACGAGGTTGGTGCATGGTTCCATGGGAGAAACATATCAGTTGTCTTACCTCCATCCTCGCAAGCAACCATGTCACTTACGTTTTCAAATAGTGGACCGAGTGATGAACAAGTCGCTGAATTTGAGAGCTTTCTTAATGAGCGTTATGGAGAAGAGCATGTAACCGTAACTCCAATCAAAGGCCAGACACTGGTTTACTGCCTTGGTCATAATGTACAAGATTCAGACGCATGCTCGCGCGCTCTTCATGCACTAGATAGTGTTGGCGTTACAGCAAAAATGCTAATGGGAGGATATCAAAAAAGAGTTTTAATATTCTCTGTAGATAATGATGATGCAGATAAAGCAGCCGCAGCCATTCACAAATTCTGCATTGAGGAGAAAGAAACTCCTATAAATAAGCTCACCGCCACATAATACAACTGTATGTACAATGCCTGCCTGCCGTCAGGCAGGTACATACACTTAAAAAACCCCAACCACATTGGCAGTCGGGGTTTAGCGCCCTGCATAGGTGATGACTTAAACAAGTTGGGTTGTAACTCGTCCATCCGTTTCGATCCTGTAAACTGAATCGTAGTAGACAAAGACCTGACGGACTGGAAGTCCTGCTGCTTGCTGAATTGGACCTGGTACCATATTAACACCGAACTCCTTGGCAATATGCGGCTTTGCGGATGCAAACCATCCACGGAAAGCCGCCATGCCATTTCC
>CAZYBL010000035.1:0-11155 GCA_964645805.1 uncultured Candidatus Peribacteria bacterium
GTGGGATATAGGGGATAGTGTTCCAAAGACCCGCATCACCGCTTGCGTTTGCATTGTGGCTTCGTATCCACACATAGACATCTTTGCCGGCTATTTTTTTAATGGTTATCTTCACTTCACCATGTACATCGTGTTCTTCAACCATGGACAAAAGCTTGGTCTCTAGATCGCAGTTTCTTTCCCGTAGATAACTTACTTCGGTTATTTCCGGGCCGTAATTATTCCACCAGTTTTCCCAATCTGAACAGTCGGATTCATCGGGGGCAAATTCCTTTTGAATAGACCTTACTCCCCATCTGTATCTCCATGCCCAGCGTCCTTCATCGTCTAATAGTGAAGATAGGCATGGTGAGGGGCTGCAGTCATCAGAATCTTCGGTATCAACATCAAATACTACTTTGTTTTCGATTGCATTAGTAGATAAAGAGTCGTTAGTCGATTGCCAGATTTTTATTATGCTTGCAAAGCGTGGAGCGAGGTAACTAGAACCAATCGGGAAATCACCAATTGGCATCTCGTATCCTGCAGTGATTATTTGAGCATCACGAGCAAGAGTTTTTACAAGCTCTTCTCTGGTTCCAACGGCTTTTACCTGATCAACCACCCCACAAGGTATGCTCTGGTTTCTATCCGGACAGATTAGGTCTGACCTCATTATGAATGCATTCTTTACGTCATCAGCATCAATTGGAGGATCGAAATTAAGTACACCTCCGTGCGTAATGAATTCTTCTAGTTCGTCAGTTCCATCTAACAAGAATTCATTTTTACTAGTTTCATAAAAATAGTCATAGATCTGAGCTGTCGTGGCAAGAGGAATAAGAGTTAGTATTGTGACAATAATCAAATTTCTTGCTTTGCCTTTGATGATTGAGAATTTATTCATCATTAATAATCACGAAGGACATCTTTGTGATAAAGAAGACGTGGCATACAAGAGCTTGCAGTTGCAGCAAGTGACATACTGTTCCTAAAGTCCATAGATCCTTGTTGCATACACTGCATTTCCATACCAATCAGGCTTAGGCGATTGTATCCACTTAGGAATGTAACAGTTCTATGTATTGCTCTACGTGCGATAACAAGTTCCTCCATAATAATTCGCCTATCGGTGACTGCACGATTTGCAACTAGCATTAACTGGAATATCCAAGGATTACCTATTCCCATTGCAGCGTTACGCCTGCCTTCTTGCATGACAGTGTGACTTGCCAAAAAGACACTTCGTTCAATCAGAGCGCACTCATACATCCTGAGGTATTCGAGAAGTACAGTTCCTACGTCAATCTGGCTTAAGTAAGTGTAATTTTCATTCACTTGTTCCCAGATGATAGGAATATTTGGATCAAAAATGTCCCACCAGTTTGTTAAATGTTGTTCATTATCTATTTGCCACGTCAAAGGTCTCCAGGTTGGTAGCTTAAGTGCCAGTTCAGTCAGTGCCGCTCTTGGTGAATATGATTGCGCGTGTGTACTAGCTAAACAGTTCGAAGATCCAAGCATATGTTCGTCCACAACATTTCTTACTGTGTTATGAAAATCTCTTCGCCAATGGTAAACATCACCGCCGGATTGCTCGATTGCGCTTGGTGCCGTGAAGAGTGTGAAATCATAATCTCTAAATAGGTTATATTCAAACCTTGTGCAGGCTGCAAGAACGGGGTATCTGGTTGGTGTGCTGCCATATGCAGCGGGAGTTTTTTTAACTCCTATAAAGATTAGAACTACTGCCAACCCTAGCATCGTTATTGTACCGAGCTTATTACTTGCCTTTGGCTCAAATGGATCATTAATCATCTTCAAGTTCCGGAACAGGATTAGCATCACAGCTTGATACATAGCATGGAATTTTATGCATCCATCCGATTACATAAGCAGCATCTCTTATATTTCCTGATATTGTGTCTTTAAATTCGATCATGAACTTATCAAAAATTCCGGCAAATTGTAGAAGTGAACGATAGGCTGCGTCGTATTCAACAAGCATCTTCATAATTTCCACTTCACGGTTTAAAATTGTCGTCTTCACATCGGTGCAATAACTTAATACATCTGCAGCCTGGACATTAGAGCCTTTTGATCCGGTAAAATGGCATGCAGGGTAAGATTTAAGCTCTGTTTCTATACACCCTGGTACATTAATTGTCTTAAACTCACCGGAAATTGGTCCGGTTTCGCTTACACTCATAGATTGCACCGCCAGATCGCAAACCATATCCAATCTACACGCGTAAGTTCTAAATGCTTGCATTAAATTGGGCAATATATCGGATGTAACAGTGCGCTTTGTGTGGAATATACCTCGTCTTAATGGCGCATCTTCATCATCTGGATCGGGTGCGAAAATCAGTCCACCGTTCCCTGCGGTGTAGAGGCTATCTATTTCCATACTGTATTCCATATTTTCATCTGAGATGATATCCGTATCCATTTGTTCATTACCGACGTATTCCCATTTGTTAGGACCCACCTTGTACCATGCCCAGGGTGGGTAGTGGTTGTCGTACCAAACGGTTCCTACGGGAGCCAGCCTTGCGCGCGAACGTCCAAACAACGTTGTTCGATACATTCTTGTCTCTTTTGCCACTGCTTCATCTACTGCGAATCGGCAGTTTTCAATAGTAGGATCAGATAAGTTTTGAGCGGAAACATTAGTAGTTGTTGAGATAACTGATATAGCAAGGATAAACATGATTATTCGACGCTGCCTGCAATTTAAAATTGGAATAATCATTGTTGTGGAACAAGCGAATCGGGCAGAGTAGGAGTACCAAAAGATGGAACAATTCTGTTCCTCTCGATTGAGTAGGGGAAGAGTCCTTCAAAATTATGATCAGTAGGCTCTTCATTTACACCAGGGCGTGATAGTGTTTCTCTGAACATGCATGCGCGTAGTTGGTCAATAAACGAACCACCTTCACTATCTATACAAACATTTGTCAGATTCGGGTCTTCCCCCTCCCAGATAATATTCCAGCCTTCCTGTGGATATTTACCAGAGGGATTCATTGCTTCGCATGCCCAATCATCCTTGCATGTTCCAAGACCGTGGCCGACGTTTAATATATCTCGAATGTCACCCATTGCTTCGGGGTGTAGATCCTCCTCGAGGTAGATTGCCGGCCTTGCACCGAAGCGCGTAAGTCTTTCATTTAGATCCATTTCGTGATGGAAGCACATATCGTTGCTGGCCATGTAACAATCCTGTTCTGTTTTGGGGGCAGGTTTTTTGTCATTATGAAAAGTTGATTGGGTTAGCCAGAATCCGCCGTAAACCCTAGCCATCCCCGTAACGAAACCTAAGATATTATCTAATTCAGTTGAGTACAGATTAATCTCTCCGGAGTCAAAAACACTAAAGGTTAAACTCGGAGGCCTTTCACCAATTCTTGTTGTTGGGTAAATAATATCTTCATGGTTAGTTATGTATTCCCTTATGCTCGGAACTGGAGGAAATTCGGGAAGCTTGGGTACAGTTACATTCTCTTCACCTGGTTCTGGTGGATCTAGCTTATTCATGTCAATACTTACTTGTATTGGACGTATAACAGGTACTTTTATTGTTCCTTCAGCTGGCTTAAGTCCTGAAAAATCAAACGAAGCACTTAAATTCTTCTCCATGTTCAATTCAGGGAACATATATTCCATAGGTTTGCCATCTTCCCATTGGCGTGGCATCCAGGGATCAAGTTGTGTGTAAATTGGGAGTGTATATTTTGAATTATGACACCAAGGCATCATTGTATATTGATTAAGATGAGTTAAGCTTGCATGAATAGTTAGCCACTTGGCTCTTAGGTTTGTTGCTATCGCGCTAATCTGGTTGCGAAAATCTTCGTATTGATAAATGACATCATCAGTCATCCAGTTTGCGATTTCGTTAGTTACAGTTGTCTGATATTCCATTAATTTCTGGTTGTACCAGGCTATTTCTGCTCTTAACTTCCTTACCTCTTCAATCTGTCTGGCATAGTGCTCCAGCATCAGAATTATATCTTCATCGGCTACTGCATCTCCGGATTCTCCCGAATAATATTTGGCCCATCCCTCTGCTAAAGCCCTAAAGTCCATTGGCGATCCTAGTGGAACCAAAACCGGGATTGGTTCCTCTACAAAAGTTGGCAGCAATCCTTTCTTAAGATATGCCTTCATATTATCTAAAAGATCTTCATCCGCTCTAAGTTGAACTTCCAAAGCTTGCATCCTGGGATCTGCCCCTCTTCCTTCGGTTTTCTCATATTTAGGTGCTGTGAATATTGGATCAAGTGGATCTAAACCAATTGACCAACTTGGTGGCAAAATAAGTCGCACTACAGGTTCAGACATAAGCAGGTTCCCTTTTGTTTCTATATCCTGCCACCATCTGACAAAGTATCTGTCTCCGGAATCAAAAGCAGAGTCGTCAAAAGATTTTACAAACGAACTAGGGGAATAATCTTGATGGCGTTCATGAGGATCCACATCCGGCATATCCATCATTGTGTATATAACTTGGATTGATGACTTTAAGTTTGTTTCGTTGGAGGCTTCTTCCTGGAGAATTGCAGTGATGTCTTCGCCGCTTGTCATGTGGAAAGCATCAGATTTGTTGGGGCTCCAATCGTCATCGTCAAAATTAAAATCAGGCTCGCTTTCTATTGCATTTATATCTTCCATCGTTTGGCGAAATTGCCCTTTGCCTTCCTGCGTAGGAGTTCCAGTTGCGTTTCTGCCCATCTCGTAAAAGTTTCTATCAGATAACTCCTCACCAAGTGGCTTGTCATCGAGCTGTCCTGTGTAGTAAGCAGCAATTACACAGGCTTTTTCGCTTTCAGTTGTTGGCCTGTACTTTGGATCAAATTCTTCATAGAGCCTGTAACAAGAAACCGGTATGTCAGCTTTTTTGTATGCATCTTCGCCAGTTTGTGGACTGCCTGGAACGGGAGTGTACAAGACTTCTTCTCTTTTATACGACGCCATGTAGAAACGATAGAAGGAGCGATATCTTAAACCTCTTTCTCTGTTGATATAGTGAATGTTGAGTTCTGGATCGAACCTAGACATTAGGGCATATTTAATAGCGCATGGGTAAATTGGATCGCCTGCATCCGGATGATTACAAGCTATTGGTTTATCATTCTCATCTACGCAATAGCTGCAAGAGTCCTTTTCCATATCATGTTGGAATGGAGGATAGTATTGCCAGCGGGATCTTGTCGGCCATAAATTTTTCGTGCATTTGGCTTCATCAAGAGAGCCCTCCGGTTCGCCAGTGTAGTCACTACATTCTTCTGCAAAACGACATTCGGAATTTTGGCATGTTATACAGTTTTGCCAGAATGGAATAAAATCCCCCGAAGGATCACCCGCTCCACCTTCGGGTCCCCAAGGCATACCTGTGATACTTTGAAAAGTACAACATTCGCGAATGTCTTCAAAATCAAGAAGTCTATTTGCAGGCCACGACAAGGCCCAAAGCCCCGGGTCTGCTGGTATTGCCTGACTGTTCATGTCATTTATAAAAACGTCACCTGCGTGTTGGGCGCGACAGGGAGAGTTTTTGCCATAGTTGGTGATTGTACAAAGCGGGTTCTTTCTCCAATCGTTAAAAGGAACGGTTTGCCAGGCACCATTTCCTTTTTCTATTCGTCCGTCATCACAATAGTGATCTACGGGGACATTATTATTTTGGTAATACCCGAATAGCCATCTTTCATTCAGCCATTCACATAATCCACCATCCATTCCTTCTGCCAGAAGCGAAGGACATACATATCCATCGGTTGGCATTTCGCCTCCTCCACAGCTGAACTCGATTGGCATGTTTCTTGGTGGTGGATCTCCAGGTTGATTTTCGGGATCAATACCCCCCAAAGGACGTTGGCAGGGGAGTTGTCTGTAAAACGGTGGCGTGAACCAGCCCTCCACAGGTGCCCCCATTGGTCTGCAGGCGCTCCTGAAACCGCACGTTGTCATTCCCTCACCACCGGCATAACGCGGGGCATTACGTGTTGCCATGCCGGATGTCACGTTACCAAGTGGATCATCTAGTATATGTCCCGGCAGGCCTTGTACTTCTGCTATTTTTCCCAGAACGCTTTGATCCCAATCCCATCCGCCGCATTGTGCCATCGCCAAGTCTGCTGGAATGATCCCCTCTGTCGAAGCATTTCCAACTGCTGAATATATTGAGCTCAAGTTTCCTGGGTATTGGGGGATGGGGGGGGAGGCGGAGGAGTAGGATGGAAAAACAAAAATCCCAGTCAATATCACAAACAATACTGAAGTTGTTAGTTGTTTGTTGTTAGTTGTTAGTTTCATACTCGAACCCCCTCCATCGCAAATGCGGGAATTATTTTTTTCTGATTTCCGGATACAGAAGGGCATTAGTAGTAGTTTACCGATAATGATTGGTAGTTGACAGTGGAGTTGGGGGAAGTTAGGTCGAAAGTCCAAAGTCGAAAGATGGGTCCCCGTCCGACCGGGTCGTCCGGGCGGGCAAAGTCCAAAGTCGAATGACTTTTGACTTTCGACTTTTGACCTAGCCTTAGACCTTCGACCTTTGACCAAGCTTTTGACTATCAGAAACTATTTATCACATTGATCAATCCTATTTGGTTGTTTAAATTCCACCAAGGTGTACGATCAACCACGCTTCGCAGTCATCCTCATCAGTCACGAACTAAATATGGCTTAGACGAAGTACGCTGAACATCTCATATTTCTTTCCCCCTATACAATATGTTCTCATATAATCGCGTACACATCACCGGCTATCAAACACAACCTGTAGAAGTAAGACAAACACCAAATGGCACAAGTGTTACGGACTTAAATATTGTTGTTCCATACACTTTCAAATCCGAAGAAGGAAAAGAAATAAATGGAAAAAGTTTTCACCCTGTAACTTTGTGGGGGCCAATGGCAGATGTTGCTGGGCAATATATCAGGCCCGGTTCACAAGTATTTATTTCCGGCAGACTTCAGACGGATTCATGGGAAGATCAACAGTCAGGTGAAAAAAGAAGTAAGACGAGAATTGTCGCACTTGATCTTATAATGCTTGATCCTAAGGATGGACAATTAAAAGCACCGGACTCCTCTCCTCAACTTACCAGTTGCGCAAACCGTGCGGACGTTGTTGGCCACTTAACCAAAGATCCGGAAGTAAGGACTACGACCAACGGTAACAAGGTAACAACAATTGGGATTGCAACTAATGAAAGGTGGAGGGATAAGTCTTCAGGCGAAGACCGGGAACGCACAGAGTTCCATAATGTAGTTGTTTGGGGCGATCTGGCAGAAGAGATGGCAAAAAATTGCAAGAAAGGCCAGCGTCTTTATGCATCTGGGAGGGTGCAGAGCAGAGGATGGGAAACACAAAGTGGTGCTAAACGCACAACTACGGAAATAATTGCAGATAAAATATCCATGCTTGGCATAGAAAGTGCCGTTGCGCAGGAGACCCTACAAAGGGAAGCAACGCGCAGCCGGGATTCGTCTATCCCGGCAGACGATGCACCTCCACCGGAATCTGTTTCCAAAAAATCCGAAAAGAAAGCTCCAGAAGTTGAATATGCTTCGGAAGTGAAGGCGGAGGATTTGCCTTTTTAGTAGCGACCTCACCCCCAAACCCCCTCTCCTCACGGCCCACTTGCCACGGCAGATTAATCTGCCGTGGCTTGCCCACCCAGGAGGGGGGGGGCTTAAAAGGGATATTTTAAAATCCCCCTTCTCCTTCACTAAGGAGAAGGGGGTTGGGGGATGAGGTCGTTAATACGCCGGCTCATATCCGCTTGTTTTTGCAGTCACTAATTGATGCTCCTTAATTTCTGGTATGTGTGGCTTTGCAATTTTATAAGCTCCGCACCCAAGATTGACTGTTAGCACCAACACCATTAAAAGCTTTGAAGAAAATCTGCCGTATTCAATGTCCGGCAGTGATCCGTACGGATATCCTGGCCTGGTTTTTCGTTCATACGAGCGCCTGAATTTTTCACGAAGGGTAAATTGTTCCTGGTCGTAGTGCATTGGAGATGAATTCTATTATTAATTTCACGATTTTCAACCATGAATTTGGGTGAAATATCAGTTAAACAGTTGCGCAACTGTGTTAATGAGAAATATAAAATTAAAAAATCATTTTTCCATCCTCCCCAACCAACCTCATCTCTACCTCCCCAACATCCGGAGCTTTAGATTTAACTGTTTCAATTATTTTACAAACATCTTTAAAACCTCCATTTTCCTCATTAATCAAAAAATTCGCATGCTTTTCGCTTATATGGACTCCTCCGATTTTGAGGTTTCTAAGTCCTGCTTTATCAATTAGTTTCCATGCAGGAGTTCCATCTGCTGAGGCTTTGAAACATGATCCTGAAGTTAAGACGTGGGGCTGGTCAGCGATTCGTTTTTGGAGCATTTGTTCGATATCGGATTTAATTTCTTCGGAATCTCTTTTGGGGACTACTAACTCTACACTCCATACAATAAACACTTTTAACTTTTCACTTTTAACTTTCTTGACGGCCGTAGCCTTGGCGAAGGCTGTTAGCTTTTTAAACACGCTTTCCCGATAACCAAACTCACAATCCTCTTTACTCAAAGTCTTCCATTTACCGCTCTCGAAGACAGTCACCGACTCAACAAAAGAATCAATCCACTTTCCATTTGGTCCTTGCCCCGCATTCCCAACCACTGCGCCGCCAACTGTTCCTGGAATTCCTGTTAGGGGAGAGAGGGCGAGACCTTGGTCGGCGAGTTCGTTTATGAGTTGGGCTAGGTTTTTGCCAGATTCGATTGTGATCGTGTCATCCTTCGATACGTCCTTCGAGCTACTCAGGGTGACACTTGATGCCTTAATCCTAACAACCAAAGCTTCAATAGTCCCATCTGCAAAAATGGTATTAGATCCAGCACCAAGAACGATTAATGGGAGATTATTTTCTTGTGCGAATTTGTAAGCTTCCTCTACGTCTTCCTTAGATTCAGGTTCAGCAAAATAACGCGCAACTCCGCCGATCTTCATCGTCGTCTTGTTTTTAAGCGACTCATTTTCTTTGATCTCCATCAAACTTATTTTGACACCAAAGAGGCTACTTTCTCCATCTTTTCCACAATCTTTTCGCCCTTACCCTTTCGCCTAAGCCTATCCAGAATACTAACAAGTATGGTTAGGCCCACCAGTCCTCCGGCAACAATTAGAAGTTCGCGTGTTGCCAGGGTTACTCCAGCTGCAAGTAGAATTACTTGTCCTATTGCGAAGAAGAAAACTCCAGTTAGTGCCCCAACTCCAAGGGTTACAAGTACAAGCTGGGATCTGTTTTCCTGTGAATCCTGAGCAGCACTTGCGAGATTCGTCAGCAACTCACTATTAATTATTACAGGTTCATCTCCCCACTTTTTAAATAGTGGAAAGACTTTGCGCTGCAGCACAAGTCCTACAAAAGTTTTAAAAGGGACGGAAGTTCGGCCTTCGATAATTGCTCTAGCCTTTTCTTCTTTTACTTTGACCTCTAGGTCGGGGGTTTTGATAGCCATATGCTCCGATTCTAGTTAACAACTTGCAATTGGGCAATGTCTTAACTAGATGCTGTAATCTTCCCCTTTATCGATGGTTACAGGTGCTAATTCTAGCTCTTCTTCCGGTTTGCATTTTGGTTGTTTTTCTAATTCAGATAATACTTCGTGATTAATCTGTACTCGGTCAGCAAGAGAGGGTAGTGAACTTTCTTCGTCCATTGAAAATGGTTGATTTGTATCAGTGTTTTCCAATCTTACTTTGATATTACCCATTAAATCGATACATTCGGCATAATCTTCTTTGCATTTGTCCATAGTATTTCGAATTTCTTCTTCAACTTTAGGCCATTCGTGCCATCTACCTTCATTTGCAAATTCATCACCCAAAAGTTCCATTATTTCTAGTGCAAATGACTCGTCGTAAATAGCTCCTCTCGCGTCAGCTGGATCTTCATGGCGGACAGCACCCAGGGGACTAAATGGACCTTTGGCGACAGGTTTTTCGGCTTCTTCTTTGCCTCTGATTAATGCTTCTAGAAGCATTTTCGGGAAATAATGCTACTCTTACTACAAATATAATGTCAAGATAATATGACATTCTTGGCAAGCCCAATATTAGCTCTAAAGGAAGCCAAAAAATTAAGATTTCATCAGTTCTTCAATTATTTTAAGTGTTCTCCTCCCAGCTGCATAAATTGCGAAAGCCTGCATTTTTGCGTTTTCTTGTTCCATATCATGTGCACCAAGAGCCCTAATAAATTCTTCAATACAAGAAACATGCACTCCTACCCTTGCGTCCATTTTTCCTGCACGTTCTCCAGTATAAATCCTGACCAATTCAAGATCTTTATTAAGCTCATCTGCCCATTTTGATGCGTAATTAGTTTCCACATCAGGAGGCAGCATCCTAGCAGACACGCTTAAATAAACAAATTAATTCTTGATTCTTTCTCTCATTCTTTTTGTGGGAGCTCGCTTTCTCTGGCTACTTTGGCTAGTAGACCATTGCGACGATTGTCTATTGTGTCCATGGTCTCTCTTGTTTTTCCAATTATTTCATTGCAAATGTTTACAATATCTGTAAGCGCGATAGCCTGATTATTACAGAGCTTGTCAGCGATTAGCTTAATGATATCGTTTTCAAGTTCGAGTTCCATTGCCTCAATTCTTTCAATGTCACCAATCGCTGCACCTACGATGTCGTATGCAGCTTTTTTTTGATCTTCTTCAACGCGAATCAATCCTCTTCGGGTGTTACTAAGTACCAAGCGATAAGCTTCCCTAATCCGTTTGGAAAGATGTTTGCGTGTCTCCTCGATCTTTTCCCACATTTCAGATGTAAGCCAGTCTCTTAAGAGTTGCCAAGTATTAATCTCTGCCATCACCTTGTCTGCCCGGGGGGCATACAAAACTCCAGGTTCTTGCTCACCGCTTTTTACTTTGTCTATAACTTTTGTTGTTGCTGCAAGAGGGGTTTTAGATTCGGGATCTGTTGTTATTGTCATTCTATTGTCCACTGCTGCTTTAAATAGTTCTTTGGTGTCGAGGTTTTCCCAGTCTACTGGTTCTTGAGCAGTGGCGGCGGTCTCATTGGTTGATTCTGACATAGGAAACTCAGGTTACAGATGCTTTTAATCTTGTCAATACGGTTTCT
>CAZYBL010000036.1:0-10987 GCA_964645805.1 uncultured Candidatus Peribacteria bacterium
AGGCCCCCTTGCAATAGAGTTGAAACACTTTTGAGGGATACGATGATGTATGCTCACAGATTGGCAGAGCAGCTTCTTCCTTTATTAACGGAGAAAAACAATGAGGATGATGAGGATTGAATTACGTTGTAATTAGATTAAGTTCAATTACTCTGATAAAAAAAGACGAAGCTCTTAGCTCCGCCTTTTTTAATATCAAATCCTACCTACTCAAATCCATCTCCTTACATTCAAACCCAAATCGTTTCTCAAGTCTTCTATTAATTCGATTAATCATTTTGATGTTTCCTGTAAAACGGCGAAATACGCGTCTGCAAACTCGTGGCTTCAGTCGTGTTTGTATTGCAGATTTTTTGCTCTTTGAAACTTTTACATGTTCAACAATCTTCATTTTTGGCTTGTCATTTGATGAATTATTGGAACGATCTTCTGTGACTGAATCTTCATACTCGTTGCGAATTATTTGATAGGTAACACTACCAAGAGAATCATCAGATTTAATGCACACACCATGCTTGCATCCTCTTGGACAAGTATGCCAGATGCTATCTCGGCTAACATTGCCCTCACGATTTGTTCCACAAACATACTCGATTAGAATTTCGTCTGAATTACAGAAATCAACTTCTAGATTAAAACCACCATTCGGATAATCAATTCTTGTTTCACCACGAGTATAGAAGTCAGCATCGTCAGAATCTACACATGTCTCCTCTCCAAGATGTTGTAAATTGCATACTCCGTCCAGATTACAATCCTGCGGGATACAACGGCCTCCTTTGCAGCCATAATTGCAGTATTGTACTCCCTCAGTAATGCTATTTGCATCTGGAGAACGACAATATGCTTTCATAGTACACATACTGTTGCCATTTTTTCCACTTGCATCATAGCACTTCTGTGGAAAAAGGCGTCCCTCAGGATCCCCATCGAAACAACGATCTTCTCCCTTCTCTATGACGTTTCCCTCGTTGTCATATATGTTCACATACCCTTTGGTACCGCGAAATTGTTTACAGCTGCCACAAGCAGCATTAAAACACCCTGCTACACAAAGATGCTCGACGAATGTATCGTTTCCTTGATTATCGCATGTAGCCTCAAGAAGAGTGTTAGAACCTGCTTTACATTTATCCTCACGAATCTTTGATGCTCCATTTGGATATGTAATTGTAACAGCAGAGAAATCTTTAAAGTCTTCTCCATCGGGATCTGTGCATTGTCCTTTCTCCAGAGGCCTACTAAAACAAGTTCCACTGTCACTATTACATCCGTACCTGCATGGAACAGGCTTTTCTATCGCACTCTTACTAAAGAGATAATCAAGCGGATGATTGATATATCCCTGTATTATTTGGTAGCTCAATGGATCATCCCATGTAGAATTATTAATCTGCTCTTTATATGCTTTGAGAGAAACATGATATAGTTTGCAATCAATTTTCACACTGCACCTACCGTTAGCATTATATTTGTAGCAATTTTCTCTAAACAGAGCAGAAAGCTTTCTATCTTCGTTGTAAGCGTAACAAGAATTATCATACTTTATGTCTTTCTGGCACCAGTCGGACAGATAGTCCAGTGGATTGAATCCAAGTTCTACTCCCGATGAAGCATAAGCAACTACATGGAGTCCGATACAAGCTACAAGAATAGGAAATGCCGTTAATACTCGATGGATATTCATTATGTTAAGTATATCAGTAATGTCTTTATAGATCCTACCTACTCAAATCCATCTCTCTGCACTCAAAACCAAATCTATCCAAAAGTCTTTCATTAACACGTGCGATCATAGTTGGTTGATCAGCAAAGCGACGATATACACGTCCACACGTTCTATCTTCCAAACGTTGCAGGGCTGATTTCTTTTTTAGGAGTGGACCTACTTTTTTCTCCTTCTTAACCTCGGGTTCCTCTGCCTCTGCAGGAGGAGCTTCTTCCTCAACCGGAGCAACTTCTTCGGCTTCAGGTTCGGCTGGTACCTCTTCTTCGACAGTCTCCTCTTCAACAGCTTCCTCCGCTGCCTTTTGTTCTGCTCCGATCTGTTGGAGCAAGGCTCTTCGAAGTCTGGAACGGCTGGAGTTTGCCAAAATCTCTCCGTCTATATCGAATGCAAATGCAGGAACGGCTGAGAGTAGTAGGGAGGAGCTAAGGATCAGTGATGTGAGCTTTTTCATGGGGATTGGTGGGGAATGCTGGTAGCGGTAGTATAAAGGGTAGTTAGATCAATTCAACAAAAAACGGGGGAGTTTATTGGTTTTTGGTTTTTAGTTGTTAGTTATTTTAGTTGAAAATAGGACTCAGAGTCTCTTTGTAACTAAAAACTAAAAACCAGAAACCAAAAACTTCTTAAATTCATGATTGTATTCAGACCGATCTATTTCTCATACACCTGCGTCACACTCTCTCCCTTTTCTATATGACGAATCACTTCGGCAAGCATCGGAGCTATGGGTAGCACTCTTAAGCTGGGGAATTCTTTACCTTCCGTCGGGACAGAATCGGTAACAACTACTTCCTCGAATCCTGCGCTTCCAAGTTTTTCCACTGCTTCCCCTGAAAATATACCGTGAGTTGCGGCGGAGTAGACCGCGGGGTCAGCTCCTCGCTCAACAAGAGCGTTTTTTGCTGAAACCAAACTTCCTCCAGTATCTATCATGTCATCAAAAAGGATGCACGGACGGCCTTCTATATCTCCAACCACTTCCAAGACTTCAACTTCATGATGTTGTGGTCGGGATTTATGGATAATTGCAAGGTCAGCACCAATCATGTCTGCAAACTTTTTGGCACGCTTGGCACCGCCGGCGTCCGGTGAAACGATTACTGGTTCTTTTAACTTCTTTTTCTTAAAGTACTGTGCAAAGATCGTGTAAGCGTCCAGCGCATCAACAGGGATCGAGAAGAATCCTTGTATTTGGCTAGAGTGAAGATCGAGAGTAATTACATGGTCTGCACCAGATTCTTCCAGTAAGTGAGCGACAAGCTTAGCAGAAATCGGTTCACGTGGTTCTGCGACTCGATCCTGTCTTGCATAAGGAAAGTTCGGCATTATCACATGAACATTCTCCGCGAAACTTAGTCTTGCTGCTTGGCACATCAAAAAAAGCTGCATCAAATCTGCGTCCGGATTGCTGGTAGCAGTTTGAAGGATATAAACGTCTTTTCCTCTGATTGTTTCTTTGAATTTGACGTACCTCTCTCCACAATTGAAGCTTTTTAGATCAATATCGCCCAGTTTAGTCTTGAGTTCCTTTGCGAGAGCTTGAGCGAGGGCCGGATGGGAGGAACCAGCGAATAAATGCATGATATGCTTCTATTATACTGTATTTTGCAATTTAATTGAAGCAGAAAGGAAAAAGAATCAGAAGAATCAGAGGATTCAGAGGAATTTTTTGTATGACTAGCCCTCGCACGTCGAAGACGTGCTCTGGTTTCTTTTAATAATTGATATGTACCAGAGTAGGCCTTCGGCCTGCGAGGCCTATTATTAATTTATCTTCTGATTCTTCTGCTTCCCCTGAAACCTCTGCTTCCTTATTATACTGTTATGCATGTGCGTCTATCATCTTCATTAGGTCTACCAATTGTTGAACAACAAGAAGAAAAAGCAGTTGGCAATTTATCGGGTGTCTTGATAAATCCTGACTCGGGTAAAATCGAGGGTTTCTACATAAGTGTTAAAAAATTTGTTGGTACTAACGAAATGTTTATTTCATATCTAGATGTTTTAAAGTGGGGGACGAAAATTCAGATTAAAGATTCAGATGTAATTGCACCTGCAGAAGATAGAGTAAGGTTAGCATCATTACTTAAAGATCCAAGGAGGGTAATAAATCAGATTGTTAAAACTAAGAGTGGTAAAAAACTCGGTGTTTGCAAAGATATTCAATTCGACACAGACAAAATGCAGCTAACTTGGATTTTTCCGAAGAGATTATTTGGATGGGGGATTGCTGTACCGGCAACCGAGATTATAGAAGTAACTGAGAAGGAGATTTTGGTTAAAGACATGGAGGTGCCCAAAGAGCAAAAGGAAGAAGTGGATGCTTTGGATAAGGTTAAGGGAATAGCTGAGTCTGGATTTATAAAACCAGGGTAGAGACCGACCTCATCCCCCAACCCCCCTCTCCTGTCAATTTGTTGAACCAATAAAAAACAAATAGCTTTGTACAATCAGTAACGAAGCAGGAGAGGGGTTTGGGGTGAGGTCGTCAAACAAAATCCCCTCCCTAAACACAGAAGGGGATCTGTACTTCAAGTAAAATCTTTATTAGAGGATTGTTGTAATGATTTCTACGATTCCTCTTGCAAGAAGGATAACAACCAGACCGATGATTGCGAATAGAATAGTCTTCTTGCTCTTCTCTACAGACTCTTGCTCACCCTGCGAAATCACCATCCTGATACCGGCAATAACGATGACTACAACGGCGGCCAGAGCCATGTAGTTAAGAATACTCTTAACCACTTTTGTTGTAGTTCCTCGTATATCGTTCTGTCCGATCTCAGGCGTGGGTCCAAACAGGTTTTGAGAGGCCTGAGCTAGAGGAATACCAGAAAGCCATAGGTAACCAATAGCTGTTGTCTTTAGAGCTTTGTGCTTGATTGAGGTAAGCATAAATAATGGGGGAAGTTTTAGATATTTTGCTTTATTTAAAACAATAATTGCAAGCTTTATGTTCATAACAACTGCAAAAGGGACTTGACTGATATAACAAATATATGTTGATGCTTTATTCGCTGCTCAAAAATCCAACTCCTAACAAAAGTAATGCAGGCAAAGCGAACCAAAGATCCTGATTAAAGATAAGTAACTGCATTAGTTTGCTATTCTGGATAATTGGTGAGAATGTAGCGGCTTCGGCAAGGGTGGCGTCGAGAAGCGCACTTCCTGCTACAAATGTAAGAAGCGAAGATAACAGTAATCCGGCTGTTGCAAAGCCGAATAATGCTGTAATTGCAGTCGAAAGAATTGAACCAGGTTCCTTCGCGTATTCAATATTTATGCCACCACGAATCATTATAAAGATAACTGCAGCTGCGAAGATTATTAGTTTGGTTGTCGAGAGAACCGTGGAATCAAACGATAGACCCAAAACTACCAGCAAAGCCTTGGATTCGCCGGTTACTCTAGCAAGGATATTTCCGAGCCCCTGGACTGCAACCGTTGCGATATAAAGCGCAATAATTAGCTTAACTGAGCTGTGCTTTCCTATTATGAATCCATAAGCAATCACCATCGCAAAGAATACAACGATGAACAGGTCCCAGCTGAGAGTTAGATCCATGGGGGATATTCTACAGGGGTTTGTGTGGGTAATTCCAGTGCAATTGTGGTTTGCTGGTTTTTGGTTTTTGGTTTTTGGTTGTCAGAGCGGATATTCTTCCTTTTTTCAACATAACCAAAAACTAAAAACTAGAAACCAAAAACTCGATATTCTTCGGTATTTTATAGAAACAGATTCATTTTTTGTTTAATCTTGCACCCATGCGCCACGGCTTTTTATTAGTCAACAAGCCCACCGGCCCAACCAGCCATGACTGCGTTCATACAGCGCGTAAGATGCTTGGAGAGCGTAAGATCGGTCATTTAGGTACTCTTGATCCGGCAGCGGAGGGCCTGATGGTTTTGGCAGTTGGTCAGAAGGCGCTTAAAGTTGTGGAGCTCTTTAATAAACTTCCAAAAGAGTATGAAGCCAGGATTCGTTTTGGAGAGATTAGTTCGACATATGACCGCGAGGGAGTAATTGAAGAGGTCAAAAGAATGCCTGGAGTGGAGATTCCAACTGCTAATAATATTAAGAATGTAATTGGGGATAGATTTGTAGGAAGAGTTAACCAAATTCCACCGGCATATTCAGCTGTAAAGGTAGGGGGTGAGAGGGCTTATAGAAAAGTGAGGCAGGGGAGGAGAGTAAATATCCCACCGCGCACTGTTGAAATTAAAAAATGCGAAATTATTTCATATGAGTATCCTTCGGTGGTACTTCGCATTGGATGCTCGAGTGGTACATATATAAGGACACTTGCCAATGACCTCGGGAAAATTCTTAGAGTCGGAGCTTACCTGGAAGGACTCAGACGAACTAAAGTAGGGGATTGGTCGCTCGAGGATTCTTGTGAAATGTACAAGATTAGTTGGTCCAATGTTATCCCATTAAAGGAGGTGTTGGCGGAGAAGTTCAAAGTGGAAATTACTTCAAGACAGGCCCAGGACATTCGTCACGGTCGTGATATTGATGTTGAGGTCAAAAGTGAAGTAATTGCTTGGTCAGGAGGACTTCCGATTGCTATTTTGACGCCTGTGGGTGGTGGGGCGCATGCGAGGAAGGTTCTCTAACTGTTAACAATTAACTATTAACAATTAACAGTTAACACAAAGCTCGCAGCCGGGATTTTTTATCCTATTTTTTACTAGATATTGAAAACAATAAGTACTAGGCTTTCCTTTCCGATAGTGCATGAGTCTATTTTTTGTCAGAAGGAGTAGATTCTCGCTTTCGGTGGGATCTGCTCTTTCATAAGCAAAGTGTAAGGAGTTAGCAATGTTGGGTAACATCGCGTTCTGGATCTGTCTTGTGTTCGGTGTGTGGTCGGCGATTCTCGTCGTCGTCCGTGGCGTTAAATGCGCTCGATGGGGCTATCGGCACGGCGACACACCTCCACCTGCGGAACTGACTTTCGGATTCCCTCTGGTGATCACGATTATCTGCTGGATCGTCGTGATTTGCATCTCGGTGGCAGGGTGACTGCCCCGACGACGTTACCACTCGCTCAATCCCAACCAAGGGTACTGACTTAACGGTCAGTACTCATTTTAATGTGCAGAAAATAATTAACGTACCCGCAAATACAGAAAGTAATTCCGGAATTACTTTACTAATGACCACTCTCAACCACTGGTGGGTCAGGCGGGACTCGAACCCGCGGCCAATTGGTTAAGAGCCAACTGCTCTACCACTGAGCTACTGACCCAAAATAAGTTACCAATTTCTTGGCTTCGGGTAAAGGAATCAATGATTAAGTTTTCAAGCAGCCCAATCAGAAACTTCCACAATTCTACTTCGACTTTCACCATCATCCTCTCTCCATTCTGTAAAATCAGTTCCACCTGGTACATTGCAACATCTTTTATCGCAAGATTCACATTCAGGTGAAGCTGGAGCAACCAGTTGGGTTAACATTTGTCTGTTTCTCCATTTGGTTGCTGTGAAAACGGGGAAGCTACCTTCTTTAATGATAGGACAATTACCCAGTCTTGCTTCTACGAAGCTATCATCAGGTAGTAATTGCCTCCCCTCATTTAATATGGGGCCCATGCACCAGACGTATTCTTCCAATGGATCTATTGATGAAATGTTCATAGGGTGAAATACTATTCATTTGAGTGTAGTTGTCAATAAAACTGTACACTTATTTTACCGACTCCATACAATGCTTCTGAATAGTCCTCCAGTCAAACGGGAACCTATGAGTTTCCATCGCTCTTACGATTGCAGCATAAGCTTCCCAGACATTTGTATCTGAATATGTGAATGCATTTCCTTTCTCCTGGATTGGATCATAAGTTTCAACCCCACTACTTTCAGGTGTAATTGGAACTGCTCCATATTCAAGGCAAGCTTTAAGCTCTGGTTCTTCGGAAGGATCTGCGAGGAATAGTGCTGCGTCGCTTGCGGCAAGCATTGTCTTCACGGCTTCATCTTTATCAGGAACGATCGCGAACCTATGATCTTTGTCTTGAGCTAACTTAGTGAATAATTCTCCGTACTCCTTAGTTCCTTTCCCTCTAATTAGTAATTCAATCGGAAGAGTCATGAGACCCGGGATTAATTCCTCAAGAAGTTCACCTCCAAGCGCATTGGTCATCCCACATGGCAAACAAAGCATCATGCGTTTTGGTTCCGCAGGCCAACCAAGCTCTTTTTGGAGCGCAGTTTTATTTTTAACCTTCTGTTCGAGTGTATTTGCACTATAACGCTGAGCGATCGATTGATCTGTTGATGGGCTTTGTTTGGGCATTTGAGATGTTTATTTATCCTCTTATTATAGCGGAAAGGCTTAAAATGGGGAATGGCGCTGTTCTTGCTTAATCATGATATTGTTATATTGCTACATTGTTACACTGAAATGATATTGGTGTCTCTTTAGAACAATGTAACAATGTAACAGTGTAGCAATTTATATTATGAAACACCTAGTAATCATCGACGGCCATCATCTTATGTATCGCGCCTATTGGGCCATCCCACGAACACTCAAGACTAGCTCTGGAGAGCAGGTAAATACGGTCTTCGGAGTGGCTTCTATGCTTATTGCGATGCTTGCTAAGGAAGAACCCGATGGACTTTTGGTTTGCTTCGATGAAGGGGAGGAAACTTTCCGTCACGAAGCAGCGGAGGATTATAAGGAGGGGAGAGCGGAGACTCCGGATGATTTTTACGATCAGATTCCGCGCGTTATTGAACTGATTGATTCTTTTGGAATGACTCATGTTTCTGATCCAAAGTATGAGGCCGATGATTTGATATGCGCTTATGCAAGAGAAGCTGAGGAGAAGGGGATTAAAGTAACAATAGTCAGTGGAGATCGTGATCTTTTGCAACTTGCCTCGGAAAAAATCACAGTTGTAATTCCTCATAAGGGATATCAACAGGCTGAATACCTGGGACCGGAAGGGGTAGTGGAAAAAATCGGAGTGCGGCCAGATCAAGTAGCTTCATATAAAGGTCTTTGTGGTGATCAGTCAGATAATCTTCCGGGTGTAAATGGTATAGGACCCAAAGGCGCTTCGGAATTATTAAATAAGTATGAAACACTGGAAGGTATTTATGAAAATTTGGATGAAATTCGACCAAAGGTCAGAGAAAAGTTAGAGCGCGACAAAGAACAGGCGTTCTTCTGTGAAAAAATGGCAACACTTGTGTGTGATTTTAAGCTACCAGCTTCTCTTAAGGATCTTGATGTTTCCAAGTTGCCTACAGAAAGCATTGTAAGCTTCTTTAAAGAGATGGAATTTACTTTGCTACTTAAAAGGCTTCAGCAAATGCTAATTAGTGATTATGGGAAGGAGCGCTTAGAGGAGATAGAGGTTGGAAGTGGTGATTTGGAGGATAATAGGAAGAAGCAGTTGAGTTTGTTTTAGTTTTTAGTAAAACCCTCGCAGCCACGAAGGGCTGCTCTGGTTTTACAATATTAATTCCAGACCAGAGCGCCCCTTCGTGGGCGCGAGGTCTTATGTAAAAAATCAATATTGTTCATAATTAGTATTCACCTCATTTTTAATTAAAATTAAGTGTACTAAACATTGATTGTTAAGCCTTATTAATAACGAAAAGTCCGAACAACAATTTAGTATCAGAAAAGCATCTTTGAATACCTTTGGTATACACAATATTCTTGCCAAGTTTTCCGCTAACTTTAGACTTATTCTAAAGTTTTTATTAAACCCCGCCTAACCCTTCCACTTATGCCAAAAGAACGTGTGCTCGCGAGTCTCGACATCGGTAGCTCAAAGATTCGCACAATTGTCGCTGTAGTCGACGCTCTTTCCCAGCAAGAAGTCCCAAATGTAATCGGAGTAGGGCTTTCGCCTTCGTTGGGAATGAGAAAAGGACACGTTATTGATGTTGAGGAATTAATTCATAACATCATTTCATCACTCGAAGATGCGGAGAGGATGGCAGGAGTTCCAATCAATCATGTTTACGTGGGGATGAGTGGTTCGCACATAGAAGCATTTGATAGTCGTGGGGTGATCGCAATCTCGGGCTCAGAAATAACAGTCGAAGACGTTGGTCGTGTTTTAGACGCGGCACAAGCGGTAAGTATTCCTGCAAACAGGAGGATTTTGCATATAGAACCTAAGTCATACGCAGTTGATGAGCAGAGAGGAATCAAAAACCCTGTTGGAATGACAGGAATTAGGCTGGAAGTTGAGGCGCACATAATCACAGGTCATGTGCAGCATGTTAAAAACATCGAAAAATGCGTGGATCAGGCAGGTGTAGATACGGATGATTTAGTACCTTCAACCATCGCAGTCTCGGAAGCTGTTGTAACCAAGCGTCAGAAAGAACTTGGAGTCGCAGTGATTGATGTTGGAGCGGGCTCAGTGAGTCTTGCAGTGTTTGAAGAGGGGACAATCATGCATTCAGTTTCAATTCCGGTAGGTGGAGAAAGTGTTACGAATGATATTGCGATCGGGCTTAGGACATCTATTGATACTGCGGAGAAAATTAAGATCGAGTTTGGATCGGTATTGCCGGATGAGATTGCTGAACGCGAGATGATAGATCTTTCGTCGGTTTCTAAAGTTGATTCGCAAACTGTAAGCAAGAAGTACATGGCAGAGATCATGCAAGCAAGATACTTCGAGATATTTACGTTGGTAAAAGAAGAACTTGAGAGAATTAGCAGGAGTGGAATGTTGCCTGCTGGAGCTCTTCTTACTGGAGCAGCAGTCAAAGCTCCCGGAGTACTTGATTTAGCGCGGGACGTTCTTGGGCTTCCAGTTCAGATGGGATTTCCAACAGATATTGGCGGAGTAATTGAAAAGGTCGATGATCCTGCATACGCAACAGCCCTCGGAACTCTTGTGTGGGGAATGCGAGAAGGAGAAGGTTCTGCTCGGCTAGGACAAATACAATTAAAACGTGCTGCGACTCAAGTTGGGTCGTGGTTTAAGAGTTTACTTCCTTAGTTTTATGATTTTTTTTGGTAAATCTTGGGGTCGCTGGTCACTCGTCGCTCGTCACTGGTCCAGTGACTAGTGACCAGCGACCCCCAAAACTTCAATTAATTATTACAAATTCTACACTACTCACTCCCCCCAATTCCCATGTCAGACACTCTCAAATCCCTATTCAGTGCTTCCAAGTCCTCTTCGTCCTCTAGCCAAGGTGATGATGACGATGTAAGCGCTACCACTACTTCTGCATCCCAAGAGGTTCGCCCGGATATGGCACCAGGTGCAACAATT
>CAZYBL010000037.1:0-10874 GCA_964645805.1 uncultured Candidatus Peribacteria bacterium
CGCAGGAATTTATAATTCTGCTTACGGATTTTTGCAACTCTTTGGAATACTTGCGGACTTTGGTTTATATGCAGTTGCAGTTAGGGAAGTTTCTAAAGCAAATAATAGAGAAGAAGTCTTAGGAGCAATCATAATACTTAGATGTATAACTCTTGCAATTTCGCTGGCAACCGCACTGATATTTGTTTGGATTATTCCAATATGGAAAGAAACTCCATTGCCTCTAAGCGTAACCATTGCATCACTCGTCCCATTCTTCACATTACTTGCAGGAATTATCCGAACTGTGTTCCAGGTAAATTACAAGATGCACTTTGTGTTCATTGCAGAAGTGGCACAAAGAATTTTGGCAGTTGTTCTTATTGGTATATTTATAATTTTAGGAGTACGTGGAAGTCATGAATTGCATCATCTACACTTATTCCTTCTGTTCGGAGGAATCGCGGCATTTCTTCTCTTCTTTTTGTCATTCACTTACGGAAACAAACTGATGAAGATACGTCCCTGCTGGAATTCTAAACTTATAAAGAGACTTGCAATATCCTCCGCACCATTTGGAGTCGCATTTTTGTTTATGGCTTTCTATAGAGAGTTTGATACTACGCTGATTGCACTTTTAAGAGATGATTTTGAGCTTCAGAACGCATATTACGGCTTCGTAATGCGTATAGCTGGCATGGGTTTTTTGATCCCAACGTTCCTTCTCAACTCAGCACTGCCAATTTTAAGCGAAAGAAGTTCCAACGGAGATGATACGAATATACTTCTTGGTAAAACCCTACTGATAATTCTGATATTCGGATCAATAACACTTCTTTTCTCCGCCCTCTGGCCACGCCCTATTATTCAACTGCTTACAACTGAGTCCTACCTAAGTACTTCAACACGTCCAGGATCCGATACGGCACTAAGACTTATGAGCATCCCGATGTTTTTGAATGGATTAGTACTATTCGGTTTCTACAGTTTGCTAACTAAGCATCAATGGAAAAGATTGGTTGCAATTTTGTCGGCAGGAGTTGCAATCTCGCTGGTACTTAATGTAATTTTGATTCCTGCTGATGGATTCATGGGTGCTGCAACTACTTCTGTTGTTGTTCACACAATTCTCGGAGTCGCACTCTTCATCGAAGGCAAGAGAGTGATGCCATTCTCAATGTCATCTGCATATATTATTAAATGGATTATCTTTACTATCTTGCTTGGCGGGGGATTGTGGCTAGTCAGACCTTTCCTGGGCGGAGAGATATCTACAATTATTGGATTGGGGGTTATGGGAATCTTTATGGGGGGATTGGTGCTTGTTTTGGGGTTGCAAAAGCTGGTTAAATAGCTTGCCAAGTCCTCAATTTATTGTAATCTACCATTTAGCGATTTAACTGGTCTTTCCGTCCACCATACCCTTTTTGCGTAGGAGCAATCCGATGTTAGAGAAAATGATTGTCGCAACTTCGAGTCCCTTGGGGCCAACTGTGGCGGGTTACTTTGAGGAGACTGTAGAAGATTTGGTGCTATGCACCGACTACTACAAGCTTCTTGAGGCTTGCCACGACGCTTCGCGTGCATCATCCAGATGCATGCTGCTGGATGCCAACTTGAGAGAGGCCAAGCCCTTCGAGTTGATGAAAACGATGGTTGGGGAGGATGTTAAAGTCAGTCCCGAGTATCCCGTGATAATGACTTCGCATCCAGGAAGCATGTCGCACGCGGCCAGAGCCTGGATAAGTGGGGCGACGGACTTCATCTCCTTGGACGCCGGCCCAGACAAAATTGGGCAAGTTATCGGGACGGCACTCGAAGGAAAGTCCCCCCACTCATCCGGAGAGATGTCGAAGATGATAAAGGCTTTCAAGGAGCCCCCATTGTCAGGACTGTGGGATCTCTTTGACACCAAGCAGCGAAGAATCCTTCTGTCCTGGACTTGTGCTCTCGAGGCTAGGGATACCACGATGATGATGATAAAGCTTGGGATTGAAATATGCCAACACGAGGTTGTAAGGGAATACGATCCAATTTTAACCACCTTGGGAGTCTACAGCGAATGGGAAGCTGCCCAGCTCATCATAAGAGCTGGTCCTGATCCGCTCGCGCTCGACAGTTGATGCTTCACAGACTAAATCGCACACAAAGCCTCATACGACTACGATCTATGAGGCTTTTCTTGCCTAAACCCCCTTTTTCTGCTAAAATGATACGAAAAACTCATATTATGTCTAAAGGAATCTTTACTGGCGCTCTTGCAGTGCTCCTGATAGTGGGAGTAGTGGCAACAACTGCGCAGACGCCCGGGTTTGTAACAGGGTTAAATGCCGAGCTAAAGGATAATGAAATCACGCTTAGTTGGGATCCTCAGCCCAATATTGATGTTAAGGAATACAAAGTCTATTACAGCTTTGAATCCATAGTAAAAAACGGCGGGCTCTATGATGAATCTGTTGCAACCGGTAGCAATGAGCCCACATTTACTTTCCCCGTTCCACCAGATTATGAAACTTTGTACCTTGCGGTAATGGGAGTGGATCAAACAGGTGCTGACATTGATTACTTCGTGGAAGAAATATCAGTATCACTTACCAATGGAGCATCTAGCTTTGCTAATGATTTTGATTCATTTGACGAAAGCTTTTTGAATGATGACTCCGTTCTATTTGATGAAAGCTTTTTGAATGACGACTTTTTGGAAGATGATTCCTTCCTTTTTGAAGATGACTTGCTGGCAGAAGAAGATGATTTTTTTGCAGGCACCGACACAGATTCATCAGAAGAAGAATTCGAATCTTCGATCCTAAACTCTGAAGCTGCTCAAACTCAAGAAGAACCAGTTTCTGATCTCCCTGAAGACGAACCAGAAACTACAGAAACAGAAGAGGATGATTTTGTTGTTGCCGATCCTCTTCCGCTTGAAGAAAATCAGGAAGACCAAATCTTAAAAATAGGCGGAGAATCATTTTCGCTCCCTGGGCACGACACAACTCCACAACCTCAGAAGCCGCAAAAAACTGTGCCTAAGCAGAATATTCCTGTCTACACATCTCCCCCACAACAGATCGTACAAGCAATTCCTACTACCAAAGAGGAAGTTCCGGATACTTTGAGTTTGCTTTCTGTTGAAGTAATCAGTCCAACCCAAGTTCATCTACAGTTCTCTGTACCAATACTTGTTGACATAGAAAAAGCTCTAGAAGCATTTAGTATTGTTGATGCTAATGGTGAATCTCTCCCCATAACTCAATTATCTATAGAAAATGAGAATGCAACTTTTGTAACGGCAGAACAAACTTCAGAAGCAGTGTATAAATTTACTGTAAGCGAGCCTGCGTACAATCCACAAGGACTTGCGTTAGATCCCATAGCACGCTCTGCATCATTCAAGGGTCATGCGTCTGGAAAGTCACTCCCAAAAGAATCTTCAGAACTACCGCCTGCCCCATCTGTGCTAAGCGAAGTTGAAGGAATTAAAAACTTGAGTATTGCTCAGTCGCCTCTCGGGGATGGCTATTACAATCTTAAAGTAACGTGGGAAGTAATCGGAGACCCCTCGCAAGTCGCATCTTACGTAATAGGACAATCACGCAATGGGGGAGTAAGTTTTTCTGACCCTGTGCAACTGGAAGGAAATATTAGCGAGATTGATGTTCCATCTGTCACCCCAGGATCATATGGGATTGCTCTTAGTCTAATTAGAACTGATGGCAAGCAAATATACGGAGGATTTCAGACGATTAATGTTGGTGGATACAGTGCTACAAATCATCAACCACAATTCCAAGTTCAACCAGATTACTTTGATCCTAACTATTATGCCCCACCTGCCAAAATTGAACCAGGACCACAAACTGATGCCTTGAGTGACAGTGGATTTAAGGAATGGGTTGTGTTAATTATGATTTCACTTGGCGGATTTTTAGGGTGGACAGTGACTAGGAAAAGATTGGGTTGTTAATAGTTGTTCCCCCCTAGGGGGGAACGTTAAACATCCCTAGTTTGAGCGGAAAAGTAAACATACCTCAAAGTTTTTTTTGAGATGATATTGACGAGGATTTTTATGTAGCCACCATATATAACTGATAGCCCGCCCACCCAGTTCCCATACCCACCCCGTGGGGGGAGGGTGTATCTTCACGTAAAAATAGACAATTGCATATCGTAAAAACACAGGTTATTCTCAATCTTTTATGAAAAAGTTCTTGGCCGTACTGGGGATATCTCTGATTTCAACCACATTAGTCGCTCGCGAACTAACCTTAATTCCCGACGGAAAACTCCACACATACATTCTCGATGTCGGCCAGGGCGATTCAATTTTGTTAATCTCCCCCTCCGGCAAACAAATACTTATCGACGGCGGACCTGATCTCTCCACCCTTGAACACCTGGGAAAATACATGTCCTTTTTTGATCGCTCAATCGACCTCATCGTCCTAACTCATCCACACGCAGATCATCTAACTTCATTGCCAGAGATTTTAAAGCGCTACAAAGTTCACAGCTTGATGCTTACAGGAATTAAATCTAAAAACTCACGTTACTTATCACTATTAAATGAGGCTCAAACGAAAAACATTTCCACTATCATTGCCAATTCTAATAAAGATTTTGATTCCAGAGATGGGATTTTTATAGATATTATTCATCCCTATAAATCTATCGATTCTTATACTCTCAACAACTCCTCCATCGTTCTCAAAATTACATACAAAGACCAATCAATCTTGCTTACAGGAGACATTGAAGAAGAAACCGAAATAGAGATCCTTAAGGCTGGAACTGATATTAGGTCGAATATTCTTAAGGCCGCGCATCATGGATCCAAAACATCATCTCTAAAGAATTTCTTAAGTGCAGTTGATCCAAACACTGCAGTCATATCCGTCGGCGAAGACAACAAGTACTCTCACCCCTCGCCTGAAGTTATTTCAAGATTTGAGGATATGAATATTGATATAAAAAGGACTGATGAAGATGGAACCATTCATCTGATTTTTAATTAAAAACGCGCGACGGGTAACCTTTTGCCGAGGCCCACCGCGCTGGCTTCAGAGGAGAACCTGAAGCGACAGCTTCATAAGCACAATACTAGTGGATGTCAAGCTTACTTACCCTTTTGCACACTGTATGTACATTGTACATACACTAAAAAGCGGCGCGGCAACTGGAACCCAGTCAAGGTTGAGTCACCGCGCCTAGCGAGAGGGGGCAGGCCCCTCGCATATTTATCTTACATCCTCCGATCCTACAGTAAACAACTTTTCGATCTTTCGGAATCACAAAGCCTATTCATGTCCCTATCAAAATCTCCACTATTCATTTCTCTATTTTGTTATTTAACGCTAAAGTTTCCGGGTGAAAGTCCTCCTCCTAATAGCCGGCAGATCGCAGAGATTTTGGCCTCTGAGCGAATTAACGCTGTTTCCCATATGCGGGATAATTTTGCTCGAGATCACTACAAATAGGCTAAAAGCTGCAGGTCTTGATGATATTACTCTAATTGGAGGAGCTCATAATTTAGACCTTGTGAAAGACTACAAATTCCCAGTGACTGAGCAAAAAGATCTTAAGCTTGGGATGAGAGGGGCACTACTAGATGCTTTACCTGAGCTTGGTTCCAGAAGTGTAATGATTGTATGTGTGAATGATGTGATTGATCCAGATGCCTATAGATCTTTAGTTGAAGAGGTTAATAAACCAGATGTAAGTGGGGCTTTGCTCGCGCAGAAAGTTGATAAATATTTCCCAGGGGGATACATCGAATTGGACGGCAATCGAATTATCAACATCATCGAAAAACCTGGCGAAGGAAACGAGCCGAGTAATCTGGTAAACATCGTCGCTCATATTCATAAAGATGCATCGATTCTTCTTGAGGCACTTAAGAAAGCTCCGGCTAAAGACGATGGATATGAAACTGCTCTATCGAAACTCTTCAAATCACACACATATCATGCAGTTCCGTATGATGATGGCACGCCACGGCAGTCGCGACTGCCGTGGCAAGCCGTTAAATACCCATGGCACATGCTCAAGCTCCTTCCAATTCTGCTTAATCAACTCAAAGAAAAACATATTCATGAAACTGCTCAAATCCATCCAACTGCAGTAATTGACGGGAATGTAGTCTTGTCTAAAGGAGTTAAAATCTTCCCTCACGCAACCGTCCGTGGCCCTTGTTACATCGGAGAAAATAGCATTGTTGCTAATAATGCGTTAGTTCGTGATTCAAGTATTGGACCTAATTGCGTCATAGGCTACTCGAGTGAAATTAAATCTAGTGCTCTTGCTGACAATATTTGGACTCATTCAACCTACATCGGCGACAGTGTAATTGGATCGAATGTTTCTTTTGGTGCAGGGAGTGTGACGGGGAATTTAAGATTAGATGAAGCTGAGATTAGCTCGATCATTAAAGGGCAGAAGATAAAAACAGGATTAATTAAATTTGGAACAGTGATTGGAGCTGACTGCAGGCTCGGGATTCATTCAGGGATCAATCCTGGTATCAAGATCGGCCCGGGTTCATTTATAAGTAGTCATGTTCTTGTGTCTGAGGATGTGCCTGACAAGAGTTTTGTGACTATGAAAAGAGACAAAATTAAAATCAGGGAAAATAAGATGAGCGTGCCTGGAGTTGAGGGAAGGGGGGAATTTAAGTCAAAAATTGAGTAGAGTAGGTTAAATTGCTAATTCTGGTTCCTACTTATTTAAGCTACAGGGCCACCCAAAATTATCACAGAGGGGTATTGCTATATTGTTCACAGAGTGAGTAAACGATTTTGATACAAGTAAATATAGCACCTAGCCTGCGCAACGCTCTGCGAACAATTTAGCAATATAGCAATTTGACTTCACTATTTATTACCTAACAATTCTTATTAATATGTTCATTTTCCACACCTAACTTTTCAACATCCACTGTGGATTTGTATATTTCCACACCCATGTGGAAACAGTGTGGAAATGCTTATTTTTTGGTCCAAGCTAGCCAAATATCCTTAAATTTTACCTCAATTTTAAAAACACCCCATACACACAGCTTTTCCACACACCCTACACACAACATATTTGAACTTACACAGCAAATTTCTTTGTATATCCTGGTTAATGATCAATTATTTAGTAAAAGTTTTATCTTATATACAAGCAAAAATCCGTTTTTATAAAAGAATTATTAATTTTCAATTATTAATTTTCAATTACTACTCTTATCCACAGATAAGCCCTAAATACATCAATTCTTGAGAACCCCCTATTATTACTACTATTTATATATATACTTATCTCCTTTTTTATTACTATAGGGACATGAAGTTTTCCGCATCTCTCCCCGAGCTCCTAAATGCGCTCCACCTTGTGAGTCGAGCAATAAGTAATCAGCAGGCACTTCCAATTTTGGGAAATGTTTTAATCGAAGCAGAAGGAAAAAGATGTACTGTGAGTGCAACTGATTTGGAACTTAGTATTATTACAAACTTTGAAGCAAATATAGAAAATGAAGGATCGATAACAGTTCCTGCAAAAGCAATACTAAATTTCGCTCAGTACAATACTGATGATGAGGTTCTTTTGGAAACAAGTGAAGGCACACAACTTAAATGCACATCAGCCCATGCAAAAACAATAATTGCAGGAGAAGCAGCATCAGAATATCCAACAATTACTCCAGTAGAAAAAGAGGAAAATTTTTCTATTGAATCAGGGCCACTAATTGATGCACTTAATATGGTCACATTTGCATCGGCCAAATCAACACTTAGGCCAGTCCTTTCTGGGGTTTATTTAAGAGCAGAGAAAGATGGACTAGTTTTTGTGGCGACAGACAGTTACAGACTTTCTGAATATAAAATTCCAATGAAGGCAGGAAAAACAGATGTTTCATGCATAATCCCCGCGAAGGTTTTGGAGGAGCTTAAGGGGATTATTAGTTCAAAGAAGGATGATTCTAAGAAGGAATCAGAGAAATCAGAAGAATCAGAGGAAACAGAGGATAAAAAAGTAGAGATTGCTATGAGTAGTCAGCAAATTGAACTTACAGTTGGGCCAACTCGACTGTTATCAAGATTGATTGAGGGTAAGTTCCCTGACTATCAGCAAATTATTCCTAAAGATATTAAAACTAAAGTTAATGTTGACGCTAAAGAACTTACGACTGTGGTTAAACGCATGCATTACTTTGCAAAAGAAATAAATAATAATCTGACGTTTGGGTTTGCTAAGGGAAAGGTCCACATTACAACTCCTCAAACACAAATGGGTAAGGATGAAGCTAAGCTTGAAGCAGGTGTTGATGGAGATGCTAATAAAATCGCACTAAGCTCATCATACTTACTCGATTTTCTGACGCATGCAGGAGGGGATGAAGTTAATATTCATTTAACTGACAGCATGCATCCGGCAGTTATGTATATTCCATCAAATAAAAATTGCATGCATTTGATAATGCCGCTGAGGCTACAAGAAGAATAAAAAGATTTTATTTAATTGATCAGTTAAAAATATTAGATCATTATTGTTTCCAATATGAGTGATAGAGAAAAAATAGTAGAGGCATTTACAACGGGCTTAAATAGCCTCGGCCAACATTCGGCGACAGAAAAGCTAAAAAGAGCAGCCCGACTAAGTGATGTCCAGGTACCAAATTGTACTGCTCATGAAATGAGAGAAAAATACGGAAGGGAATTACTGGCTAATCAGAGAGTGTTGTCGGAATTGGAGTTGTCGCAAAGGCTGGGGCGGAGAGCTTAGTGCTCTATCATGTTAGGAAGAGTAAGTGAAGTAAAAGATTGACAATAGCCCAAGAAACACTATTAATAATCACGATGGTCTTTCTACCATCGGCTTTGGGACTTTTCGGTAACTAACCAGATGTATAGATGAAAATGGAGGGAAAGAAAATGGCACACAAAGATTGCTGTCTCGATGTTGCGCTGGGTTTCTGGGGCATGAGTCTCGACAGTGCATTGAAGAGTAGTTCCTATTTGATGCCAGATGCTCCGCCAGGGTTGGACGTCTTTACGTTCTTTGATCCGGGTTTCGGCATCGCGTTCATTGGGGGGAAGGAGCTTGTGGAGATCAATTCCGAGTGGGTTGAATATTTCTTTGGAAGCGGCGGGATGACTGAGCAAGACGTTCCGCAGTACAGGCAGGTGCTCATAAGCTCGCCTAAAGATCATTTCAACTGCACATGGAAGGAAAAGCCAAATACCCCAACTGGCTTGTGTTTAATGTCGATCCGGCAGGCTGTAATGGCTGCCGCGGTGTTCCGGGCGGTGAACAAAAGACCGCTTTTCAGGTCAATCACTCTACGCACCTGCACCACAATGTCTGGTTCGTCGAATGAACGGCTTACCATAACTCAGGATTCGCATTCTGTCGTCTATATCCTATCCTTCGCAGACACAGAGAAGGATGCGGGGATGGGCACGGCAATCCAGGTTCAAATCGGTTACGAGCCCCCGTAATCCAAAGCTCAAATAGGAAGGGGGTCCTCGCAAGGGGGCCCCAGATTAAAAGTTAAATTTAACGGGGGAATAATTGACAATGAAGCAATCCCATATAAATTACACTCCCTTTTTATGGCTTTATATAAAGTCCTCCACATAGGTGGCAATAAATCAGGCGAGCTCAATAGAGAGTTATCTTCTGATGATACAGGGAATAAGTATGATCATTTTGATGTAGGCTGGGACATGGCTGTGGAGGTTTACAAGGGGCTAACTAGGGGTAACTTAACTGCTGTATGTTTATATCCAGAAGAACTTGATAAAGGTAAAACAATGATGATATATCCATCTTGTAGTATCAAACGTGCGATGTCGAAGATTGATCCATATATGGCTCGTAGGTCAGCTTTGTGTGTGGACGGAATACCTACAGCAACTGAAAATAGATTTAAAAGTGCACAGGTAATGCCTCCTCCAATTGATATCCAGATGGGTACCCAATTTAATGAGTATCTAAGACAGTTTTTGCAAATACTGGGCAAACCGCTTGGGCCAAGTCGTTGGAGACGATGGCTTCATTGGATTGGGGAAAACTATGTGCTTAATCCAATAATAAGAGCTCAAATCGATTTTGATCGTGCCGGGAAAATATTTGATGCAATTGTTGGTGATGAAATCGAAAGATTTAGGACACAAGTTGTAAGAATGGAGAGGCTTAGAACTGGGTATGATCGGGGTGCAATTATATCCAGACCTAGAAGCCAGGATAAACCCGGCGAGATTTGTGTTCATTTAATGAACCAGATACGAGAATGTATTAGGCAGGTTCAGAAAATTAGAGAAGTGGATAAGAGGTGGGAGACTTGATTATCCTTAGATTCTCGTCTCAAGATTAGTTCAACTTTCTTCCAATTGTTTTGCAATCTCTTCTAGTCTGCCTTGGGAATCTTCATCAACACGATTCATTAGATTTCGAATCACATTAGGTCTTACACTAATTTCTGCTAAAACATTTTTCTTAGTGAGATCTTCAGCAGCACCTCTAAATTTAGCAGCAGATTCATCGTGAGGATTTTCAATCTCCTTAGCAAAAATATCTGCTGCTTCGTTAAGCAGTTCTTTTACTTCTGCCAGACGATCTTCGCTGGGGGTTTCTGTCATGCAAATATTATAGTAGACTCTTGTTAACTAGATTAACCTTAAAGACCCCTTCCCTCGTTTAGTAGGTTTTGCAGAGCAGCCTGAACCGCAGGATCTGCTTTCCATGCATCAATATCAACAGGCTCTCCTTCTTGGTTTACCACTGCGTCCTGCTCTTTGTCATATTTTACATACGGCCCGGGGACCCTAGTTCCTGGATCGCCCCCTGGCTTTTGCCTCATGATAGATCTAAAGTCTTCAGGTGAATCTACTCCGAAAGAAGGCATGAAATATAAT
>CAZYBL010000038.1:0-10510 GCA_964645805.1 uncultured Candidatus Peribacteria bacterium
GCTCCGTCAATATTAGCCCAGCACATTTGCGCACGGGAGAAGTCTGCTCCTCTTAAGTCGGCGCGGAAAAAATTCGCCCAGAATAAATTACAGTCCGAGAAATCTGTATTGTTGCAAGTACAACGTGAAAAGTTTGGTCCACGTCCCCCATCATAGAAATCTATACCGGAACAATCAATGTTACTTAGATCAGTATTTGGCATACGGATTGCATCTCGACCGCTTTCTTTGCGCTTGTCAGGATCATTTCCTAACGCAGAGAAGTCAGCATTACGTAACTGTTCAATAATACTAGTTACATTATCAGCTCCAAAACTGTTTTCATCTTTGTCAAAACTTTGCTCTCCTGTGTTTTCAAAATCATCAGCCATCAGATTATTATACCGCATAATATGCTGATTTGCTACTTCCTCCACATCCTCTTCCCCTTAAGCAAATTCTCAACCATCTCAAGGAGTGTCTTAATTGTCATCTCATTTTTCACAAAATAATCATCAGCTCCTAATTTTGCTGCCCTTTCTCTGTTTTCATCGTTTCCATAATTAGTAAGAACGATGATAGGGAATGGTCTTTTATCCTTCGGGAACTTCTCAAGTAATGCAAATCCATCCACGGAAGGCATATTAAGATCTACAATAAATATGTCAGGAACATTAGTTGTCAGAGCTTTAAGTGCCTTCTCCCCGTCTTCTACCGCTTTTATATCAAACCCAGCTATCGAAAACTTCTTTGTATAGACTCCTCTTAAAACAGCGTCATCCTCTGCGATTAAGATTTTTCCTCGAGGCATGGGGAAACTTTAGCTGAATGGAGTGTGTGAGTTAAATGTAGAAGGCTTGACGGGGGGGTGAATAATGATTTCTATTAATAATTCAATGTGTTGTGGATCACTGGTCGCTAGTCGCTAGTCCCTGGTCCACCAATTAGACCAGTGACAAGTGACCAGTGACCCTCTGATCTTCATTACTCAACAGCCACCCTCACATATTCAACAATCTTCGAATCACCCAGATGCTCACCTACGGTTTTACCCGGCTCCTTAACAAATTCCTGAGACACCAATGCATTCTCTTCGCGGAATTTTTTCTCTTTTCCAATCATAATCTTATCCCAAATCTCCTCCGGCTTTCCCTCGGACTTTAGTTGGTCTTTCCAAATATTTTTCTCCGCTTCTATAGAAGCATCATCTACTTCTTCCGGAGTTTTAAATTTAGGATTCATAGCGGCGGCGTGCATAGCAACATCTCTTGCAATCTCCTGTTCACCTTCGTTAAGACCAATTACAACTGCTATCTTCGAGTTTAAATGAATGTACGTTCCAAGGACCGGGGCTTCTATTACTTGAACAGGTCCAAGTGAAATATTTTCACCTAACTTCTGAACTACATCACTCATAGCACCTTCAGCGAAACTTTTGACCGCATCTTCACCTTCAGACAGTAATTTATCTGCAAGCTCATTGCCGAACTTCTGAAAGTCTTCATTCCTCGCAACAAAGTCGGTCTCGCAGTGAAGCATTACTATGCCTGATTTATTACCTTCTTGTTTCATAAACACAAGCCCTTCCTTCTGATCGCGGGCAGCTTTTTTTACAGCTTGAGCTTCACCGCTTTTGCGTAAAATTTCAATTGCTTTTTCTTCATCGCCATCTGCTTCTTCCAAAGCTTTCTTGCATTGCATCATAGAGACGCCGGTGCGTTGTCTTAGAGAAGCAACTGAAGATGCTGTTATGTTTGTCATGGGAGTAGGGGGAATTAGGTTAGGTAGGTAAGGTAGGTATGGTAGGTAAGGTAGGTTGATTGTTGAAAGCGATCCCGCGTACGCGGGAGAGCGTGTCAATTGTCAACTGTTGTTTTCTCTTTCTTCTTAGAACTACCCTTAAACTCACTCTCAATCGCATCCAAAATCATATTAAGAGAAGTAACTGCATCATCATTAGCCGGAACAAACTCTGTAAAATCATCCGGATTCGAATTGCTATCGCAAATACCAAACAACGCAATCCCTTTTTTCTTTGCTTCGCGAACTGCAACATTGTCGCGCACTGCATCAACAACAAATATTGCATTAGGAAGTTCCGTCATATTCGAAACACCCGAAAGCGCATTATCAAGTTTAGCTAATTTCTTTCTTTGCATAAGCTGCTCTTTCTTTTTGTACTTTTCAATCTCACCGGTTTGGAAAGATTTTTGCAGATCAAGATAGAACTTAATTCTCCTTTTGATCGTTGGCCAGTTAGTCAGTAATCCTGGAATCCACTTCTTGGTAACGGTTGGCTGATCGAGTGCCTGGCCCAGGGCTTCGATAGGAGCAATGGATTGTTGTTTGGTGGAAACAAAAAGGATTGTTTTTCCTTCGTTAAACATTTTCTTCATCTCTTTAACCATCTGCTCCAGAAACTCTCTGGTTTTAACCAGATCAAAAATATGTATGCCGCGCTGGGTGCCGTACAGGTACGGAGACATTTTGGGATTCCATTTATCTTTTCTGTGGCCTATGTGGCAGTTGGCTTCGAAGAGTTGTTTTTCGGTTGGAATAGACATGAAGTTAGGGGTTAGGTGCTAGGGGTTAGCTTCGGTGCTTTATCCTTATTGATTCTTCTGTCATCTTGCCATTTTGCAGAGGATATCCCGTACTTTAGGATCAGGACTGCGGCAATCGAAAAGAATCGTCAGGAGTTTTATATGTGAAATAGGGGGAGGATGCAAGGAATTTGTTGTTTATTTGATATATCGACTTGTGGTGAGCAAGTCGAACCATATATCAAATAGTCGATTAATCGATTAATCGATATATCAATTAATCCATTAATCCATTAATCAATTAATTGAAATGTGATACACATGCCAAATAGGGTGAGGATGCAAGGGAAAGGGGGATAATATTATTTTGTTATGGATAACCCTCGCCCCGCAGCCGCGGGGCTCTGGTCTATGTTTATTATTGAAAAACCAGAGCACCTCTTCGAGGTGCGAGGCCGTCCAATGAAAAACGCGAGGCCGTCCAACAATATTATCTCTCCCTCTTTTTTCTAAATGTTCTTCTTCTACTTAATCTAAGCACTTCCACAGCCATTCCGAAGCATGTGGTCGAAATAGTGTCTAATGGAGCTGTCACTGGCAATCTCACATCATTATTTGTACCGATTTCATGCTCCAGCCGACTGCTATGCATTCTTTTGGGTGATGCTTTCACTCTACCCTGATTCGGTGGCAAAAGTATTCCTGGCATTGTTGATTAGTAAAAGTTAGAAATGAATTCTAGTGCAAAATGGGGAGGATGCAAGGAATTTGTTAATCTTCTACTATTTTTCCATTAATCTTAAATGCGCGATTAAGTCTTGTTATTTCGAATACTTCATAAATAGATGGAGAAACGTTTATTAGTTCCATCTCAATCTTACAGGCTTTAGCTTTTTTATTTGTTAGAACAAAACCATCAACAGCCATCGCCGAAGACATGAAGGTAACTCCTTTAAGATCAAAGACTATTTTAGTTTTCCCAAGCCTTGCAGCTTCATCGACTGCTTCGGTCGCTGTTTTTTTGAGTTGGGCAATAACAACATCGCTTAGAATTTTTGGGGCTGTAAAAGCCAATCTCAAAGTATCACCTTCATCGTAAGCCATAAAATCTCCGAACTTCTGGCTTACTGCTTCTTTGGTTGCTCCCGCCATTCCAGCAGCTCTATCAACGATATCGCTTGATTCAGCATTAGGTTGTTCTTCCGTTTCTTGTGGATTTTCTTCTGGCATATTGGAAAATTGGTAATTGCTAGGGAAATGATATTAGTGTGTTTGTATTGCAAATCAAATATTATTCGACGGTTTATTTGATATATCGATATATCAATTAATCCGTTAATCAATTAATTGATTAATTGAAATGGCTTATACAAGCCATTATTCCAGCCCCAATTGCTCAATCAACCCCCCAATCTGTTGTGGGTTATCCTCGCACGCCGAAGGCGTGCTCTGGTTTTTGATTACTTAACACAAACCAGAGCGCCTCTCTCGCCTTCGCGTAGCCGCTACGGCGTAGCGAGGTTGAGGCGCGAGGCCGTCCAACAAAATGCGAGACCGTACAATAAAAAACCGCGGCGATTGGGTCGCCGCGGCGGTGGTCTTTCGAGAGAGATCACTCTCTCACAATGGTGAGTTTGCCTTTTCGCGTCTTCAGGTTGTAATCACCTTCCCAATCCGCATCGAAGTTTTCTCCAATTCGTCCGCGAAGGGCTAGTTTGAATACGTGGTTGCTGTATGGAACTTCCACTCGCAACATACGGCTCCAAAGTATCCAGGTACTATTTCCAGTTTCATCATCTGACAACTGGAATTCCTTCATGTTGCTCGTGCCCTGACTGCGGACGATCATTAGGGCAAAGTCTAGTTCTCCGGGCCCATTGACAATGAACACGGAATCCGGGACACCAAATGGATTAGGCATAACGCCACTCCTTATGGAAAGACCTAAACAGTTTGAAAGGCGAAACTGCTGAACGCCGTTAGCTCTGTAAAGTACGGAGCCCACCTGCGTATAACACACAGGAATTGCTGAATATAATAACCTAAAATATTACAATGTCAATTGCTCCAAAAGCCCCCCAATCCCACCCCTAGTCTGCTTAAGAGAATCACGATCTCTGATTGTCACAGTATCCTTCTCACCCTGCTCTTTATCCTCCCCAATGGTTCCAAAGTCGATTGTAATTGCTTTGGGTGTTCCGATCTCATCTTGTCTTCTATAGCGCTTTCCAATTGATCCTGTTATATCAAAGTCGGTTACGAAATCTGTTTTATCCAGAATCATTTTGTGAATTTCCTGAGCCTTGGCAATCAGTGGCTCCTTCTTACTAAGCGGGAGTATCGCGATGTCAACAGGGGATAGGCGTGGGTCGAGTTTCATAACTGTTCTGACCTCCCCGTTCTCAAGTTCTTCTTCTGTGTAAGCTTCCAGTAAGAATGTGAGCACTGTGCGATCAACTCCAAAGGTAGGTTCAATAACATATGGAATAAATTTCTTCTTTGGATCATCAGGATCTGTGAACTTAAGTTCTTGACCTGAGAGTTTCTCATGTTGAGCAAGATCATAGTCAGTCCTGTTTGCAATTCCGGAAAGCTCACCCCAGTCCCATGGAAACTGATATTCAATGTCCATGGTTCTATCGGAGTAGAACGCGAGCTCTTGTTTTTCGTGTTCTCTGAACCTCATATTCTTCTCATCAATTCCAAGATCTTTGAACCATTCCCATTGCTCAGACTTTAGTTCTTCGAACTTATCCGGTGCATCTTTGGGATCTACATAGTATTCAATTTCCATTTGCTCAAACTCTCGGGTTCTGAATGTGAAGTTGCCGGGAGTAATTTCGTTCCTAAACGCTTTGCCGATCTGTGCTATTCCGAATGGCAATCGAGGATGAGAGGAGTCCAGAATGTTTTTGAAATTAACGAACATTCCTTGTGCGGTTTCGGGGCGCAAATAAACTTCGGTGGATGTATCTTCAGTCGTTCCCTGATGGGTCTTGAACATCATGTTGAACTGTTTTGTTTCTGTCCAGTCACATGCTCCGCAAGAAGGACATTTAATCTTTTCGGCTTTAAGTAATGGTTGAATTTGATCAGGCTCCAATACAACCACTGCTTCTACCCCTAACTTCTCTTCGAGCAATTTATCTCCTCTAAATCTTTCATTGCATTCTTTGCATTCAACTAGTGGATCATTAAACGATTCCAGATGCCCGCTTGCTTTCCAAACTTCGCTGTTCATAAGGATTGCACTGTCAATTCCCATAATGTCGGGTCTTTTATGAACGAATGTTTTCCACCATTCCTTCTTAACGTTGTTTTTAAGCTCGGTTCCAAGAGGACCGTAGTCCCAGGTATTTGCCAGTCCTCCATAAATCTCGGATCCGGGGAAGATAAACCCGCGGCGTTTGCAGAGAGAAACCAGTTGATCGAGGGAAGAGGCTGGCATGTTGGGGATAAGGTACAGGAATGCCTTTAAAATAGGAAGCAGAGGAATAAAAGGTCAATGTAATAATTGACAATAGTGTAGATAGTATTTATAAATATCTTATGAAAAATTTAAGTTTAAGTGATGCAGGCTTCGAGGAGCTAGTTGGCTTATATTCTGATTGGCCAGAAGGTCAAAGAATTGTTGAAGAGTTGTTGGGGCGCTGTCATCAATCAGATGCTTTAACGGCAATTGATGAACTTATTGAGCATGTTCAAACAATGGGGATTGCTCCACATTTCCGCAGGGATAGATATGTAGGTCAAGCTTGGTCTGGTGATGAATTAAATCCCACATTAGATAATATAGATATCGTACATGGCAAAGGAGGAAAGCTTAGCGAAGCTGGACACAAAAGAGTTGCATTATTGATTGAATTAAAACAAATTCGAAATGCGATTGGTCATTTATTTGTACGTTTGGGACAAGCAAGATTTGACATAGAGATGGCCAACACAGATTTAGGAACTGGTCAACGTGTCCCCGAGCCAGATCCAGAAACACGTGATAAAGAAGATCATTGGACTCCTCCTGAGACTGATGGTTAATGTGATGGGGAAATCCTAAATCTCAAATCCTAAATCCTAAAAATTTTAGGATTTAGTGCTTAGGATTTAGGATTTTTGATTGAAATATGCATGCTTCCAAAAACCTTAATTTTATGCTATAATAACACCAATACCCAAATACACTTATAATCAAAATCCTTCGACTAAAGGCTTCGCTCATCGCAGGATTATCAATCCTAACCTTTCCCATTGCGGCTTTTGCGGCAGAAAGTAATAGCTCTTTATGGTCTACAGGAAAAATCAATCTAATTGGTTGGATTGCTCTTGGGGCAATTATCGGGGTGATACTTGCTAAGTTTTGGTTGGGTATATGCAATCAAGTTTTGGTCAGCCATGAGTCACTGGCATCTGTTCAAAAAAGAAAACCTTTCTTTCCGCAGTCGAAGCTTATTATTGGCACAATAATTGCGACTGGAGTTTTGTTTATTTTATCTATCAAAACTCTTAAAGGTATTGAACCGTTTAACTCGCTTACGTCCGCACAGATTCTATTTGGATTTATTTTATTCGGTGGACTTGCGATTGCGCTGGAGATGAAATGGAAGGGCGCTAAGAATTATGTGTTTGCAGTTATGGTTGGTTCAGGTATTACATTTGGATTACTTGGATTGGGGAAGATGATGTTGCAGGTTGGAGTCAGGCAAGATCCATTCATAATGGCTCTGGGGATTGTTTGTGTGGTCATGCTATGGAAGTTTTTGTTTGGACCATGGCTTCCACGAGTTAAGGCAACGGTTCTGGGAACTTTTATTTTTTGGATAGGAGTTCATATAATTTTCAAAGAAGCTCCAGATGAAAGGATGGCTCATTTAATTGCGGCAGGAGTTGCGCTTATTCCGGCATTTATTTGGTGTTGGTTCTTCCTTGAGTATCACAAACAGCACTTCTCGATGGTTCTTTTGATGTTCTTTGCAGGAATGCTTTCTACTGCTCCAATCCTATTCTATGACAATTTGGTACGCAGAGGTGTGGAGTTCCAGTTCTTCCTGTTTAAGATTGTTCCAGAAAATTTCAACAGGATCTCTAGTACGTTTGTCTCGGGATCATTTACCGGTGTTGATGGTATTCGCTCAACAATAATTGCGATGCTTATATCATTTTTGATAGTTGGATTGATTGAAGAGACTTCTAAGATGTGGGTACTTAAGAAAAGTGGAAAAGACTTCTTCTCTAGCATCGATGATGTAATCCAGATGGCCGTTATTGTAGCTATAGGATTTGCTTTTGCGGAAAATGTACTTAACCCCAGCTACTTCCTGGGGTTTGTAAGAGAATATTTGACAGAAGCTCCTCAGCCACAGTGGTGGGCGTTCTTGGGTAATGTTTCGGGCAGATCGATACTTACCACAATGGTTCACATAGTTTCTTCTGGAGTGGTAGGTTACTTCCTTGGTTTGTCGATATACGCTAAATCTTATCTGGAAGAGAGAAACAAGAAGAAAGAGCCACTTATTATTGCTACTATGAGCTACCTTCTGTTCAGAGTACCTCCAAAGAAGGCGCTTAAATTCCAGGCGATACTAATGGGTCTTTTAATTGCAACAATTCTTCATGGACTATTTAACTTCATGGTCACACTTCCGGATCTTTTGCCTGGCAATCCACAGACATTCGGAGATCTACTTAGATTAGCCCCGGGGAATCCGTTACATTTCATTCCGATTCTCCTTTTGCCATCTTTCCTTTACATTGTTGGAGGATTCTGGATATTTACTGCGATTTTCTATAGGCAGGAGAGTATGAAGGAGAGGGGGAGGATTGTGACGACTGATACTTTTGTGAAAAATGATTTGGTGGGGGCGTAATTGTCTGAACCACGGATAGCACGGATTACACGGATTTCACAGATAGCTTGTATTAAGATTTGTGCAAAAAATCCGTGTCATCCGTGTAATCTGCGTAATCTGTGGTTCTGACAGTGGGTGCTTGGGATTTCTATTATTCTTCTCTACAATGCTTGAGCTTTCCATTTCTTTTTATGACCCTCAAAAAATCACTAGCTTCCATCATATTTATTGCATTAGTAATTCCCGCTGGAGTTCAAGCAGAAGGAGTAGGGGATTATATAATTGGGGACTCCAACACAGTTGTTACGCGTGGAGATTTTATTAGGGCTGCAGTAAAAGCTTTTGATATGCAGACTAGTACAAGTAGAAGAAAACTCCCTTATCTAAGAACCCCAAAAGCCATGAGGCCTTATATAGAAGTTGCACATGATACTGGAGCCCTGGAAGTCTTCGGAAACGATTTACAATTAGCTCGAGGTATTACAAGAGGGCAGGCTTTGGTGGTTGTGATAAAGCTTAAAAGTTTAACAAGTTCGGAAAAAGCTCGTTACCAAGATGTAAGAAGAAATTCTATTGAAGAGAAGGCAGTAAGTGTTGCTATCAAGCTTGGATGGATGAAGCCGGCAAGCAGTACACATTTTGGTGTAAGGAGACTGCTTAAAGCATCCGAAGGGAGATTGCTTTTAAGGCGAGTTATGGGTGAAGTGGTTCCTGAGTATGAGGTTCCGGATAGGTTTGAAAAGATTAGGAAGTCTACTTTTGCACCTACTAAAAAGAAGAAAAAAATCACAACTTCGGATGATGATGTTCCGAAAATCAGGATTTCTTTGACTGGAGTTAGTTCGGGTCCAGTTTTCTCATCTAATCTTCCAAAGGCACAAATACTGGAAACTATATGGGAGTACATTAAGCAGAATTTTGTTTACGACGATAAGATCAATGAGGAGGAAGCAGGATACAAGGCCGCTGAGGCGATTGTTCAGTCATTAGGGGATCCATATTCAACATTCTTGCGTCCCGCGGGCATTAGCAATCTAGAGACTCAGATTCGTGGCACGGTTTCCGGAATCGGAGCTCAAGTGGAAATGAGAAATGAGGTTCTTACTATTGTAACTCCACTACGTTCTTCACCTGCAGAAGCAGCAGGACTGAAACCGAACGATGAGATACTTAAAGCGAATGGGGAAGACCTTTCGAAGTATGGATTCATGGATCAGGTAAATAAAGTTAGGGGTCCTAAGGGATCGATAGTTACTCTGACTATCAGGCGTAATGGAAATATATTTGATGTAAAAGTTAAACGCGATGTTATCAAAGTCCCGGAAATAGAAATTACCTGGCAAGATCAGATCGCTGTTGTAAAACTACTGCAATTTGGAAAGACGACAGAGCGCGAACTTAGAGATGCGCTTAGTGATGTACAGAATCAGAATCCCAAGGGCTTGATTTTGGATCTTAGGAATAACCCAGGAGGACTTTTGCATGCTGCCAATATAGTTCTTAGTAACTTCTTACCATCCGGAACCGAGGTTGCAAGGATTGTATCCAGAGAAGGTAACCGTACCGATAAGACAGTTGTTTCTGCGACCATCAAAAACAATGTTCCTATAGTTGTTATTGTGAATGAAGGCTCTGCTTCGGCATCAGAAATAGTCGCAGGCGCTCTTCAAGATCACGATAGAGCTACCGTTGTTGGGACGAAGACCTTTGGTAAAGGAACAGTACAACAAGTTGTCAGATTCTCGGATGAGTCGGGACTCAAAATTACAATAGCTGAGTGGCGCACGCCTAAAGGCAGGAAGATTGACGGGGAGGGGATTACTCCTGACACGATTGTTACATATAGTTCGGAGAGGGATGAGCAGATGCTCAAAGCTTTGGAGCTTTTGAGGTAGGTGCTACATATTCGAATAAAACTGCTTCTTCCTATTCTTCGACCTATACTCCTCCCTCTTAACAGCCTTTAGCCTGACCGACCTTTTTGTGTCTTTCTTTTTGAAGGCTTGACGAGCTCTAAGGAGCTTCATAAGCCCGGTCTTTTGGACCTGCTTTTTAAATCTCTGCATCAGAGCATCATTGGATTCAGAGCCTTTGCGGTAGGCGTAGATGGCCATTTGGGGAGAGGGTACGGGGTTGGGGGGTGGT